>CAYLWJ010000132.1:0-2502 GCA_964387355.1 uncultured Actinomycetota bacterium
ATAATAAATAGTGAGGGGTAAAATGAAACCAAACACATTAAATACATTAAAAAATAAAACCAAAGCAAAGCTATTTATAATTCTTGCAATACTTACTACAGCTCTTATCTTTTGTTTATCTGCACTATGTAACCAGTGTGCAATGCTGACAAAGACTGCAGAACAAAGCCAGAAGCAAGCAAACATATCTGGCTCTGGTCAAAACCATAACCCTGTTATAAACTCAATTTCTGTATCAGATAACCCAGTAATTTGTAACTCAACAGTAGATGTATGGGTAGATGCAACAGATATAGACAGTGATAACTTAACATATAAATGGGCTATATCAGGGGGAAATGCAACAATAGATGCTATAGATAGTTCCCATACAACATTTAAAGCCCAATCAAGTCCAACATCTGTAAAGATAATGGTAGGTGTAGTTGACCAAAGAGGTGGTTATGCTGAAAGTGCAATAGATGTAGCAGTAGCATCACAAGGTCAATCTCAAGGTAGTTTGCAAAGTGAATCAAGCTCTCAAAATAACTCCCAGTCACAAGGCAATCAATCTCAGAATGAATCTGGCTCTCAGAGTTCATCTGGTTCTGAAAGCTCGACTTCTCAGACACAGATAATAACAGACTCGGCAATAATAGCGATTGATGGCAATAAATATAATGGTAAATCCGTTAGTGGAACAATTCTTAAAAGTCCTTTTGGAACAGCAATAATGGACTTAGAATATGATTTTTCTGATCAATGGACCCGGCTTGCTGATTTTGAAGTAGGAGATCGTTGGTTGATGCCAGATGGTCCAACCAGTTGTGAAAAAGCTTACTTAAGTTTTAATATAGAAGCATTAAAAAATTTAGAAAACTTAACAATTACAAAAGTTCTATTAGTTATAAATAATATTAAGACGCAAAATAATCCTGACAATATAGCTAATAACCTTATTATAAAGCAGCACAACTTTGATACCTTAGAAGACCAGGATTTTAGTGATACAAGAGGAACAGGTTTAGCATCTATTAGATTATCAGAGATACATAGCGGATATAATTTGACCTTATCAAGCTCTAATTATCCAAATCTGCTTGCAACCTTCCAAAGTGTTGTAAATAATATAACAGATTCATATCACTGGTATCAAATAAAACTCGGGTTAGATAACACGAAAATGGGTAGCTATGACAGAAATGATATTAATCGATTGGGTTTTGACAAAGATAATATTACTCTAACAATTGAATTTCAGTATACAGAATAAATTATAAACATAAATAATTGTAAATAATATACATAATAATATGCAGGACCTCCAAACTTTGAACTTTTAAAACATTTAATTTACGCTAATGTAAGATTTACACTTTTATAAGCAAGCATATAAGTTTAGATGCTTCCTTTTTATAGTTAGTAACCTTGGACAACAATTTTTGCAAATTAAAATCATTGCTTTTGTTTAAAATCAGTTATTTTGATATTGCTTTTAGCAAAATTTTTGCTATTTTCTGCTATTTTCTGCTGATGGTGGTGATACTGGTGTTAGTGATTAATAACCTCTTATACACCACCTATATCCATAAAATCTTAACTTCATCTTCTAAAACCTTAAACTCCTTATCCCCAGTTATAATTTCACCTTTATGAATTTTTGCAAGGGCAGCAGCAAAACAATCAGCATATGATATCTTTTTTAAAGCTTTAAAATGAGCCGCTTGTCTTGCAAGATTTATATCAACATCAATAATCTCAATTGGCAATGTTTCAATTATTTTTTCAATTTCATTTAATTTTACCTGTCCGCATTCTCGTAAAACAATATAACAAATTTCACCATAATTTATAGTTGTCATTAGCAAATTGCTATCATTTTGAACTGCATCAATAAAAAAAGATTCAATCTTTTCAAAACCATCTTCTTTTTCTAGAAAAATCATCAATGCATAAGAGTCAAGAATTTTTGCCATAAATTAAACCTCTAATTAGACCTCTTTTTCTTTATCTTCTAGGCGTTCTTTGAGCAAAAGACTTGATAGTTTTCCTTTGGTATTAAGTACCCCAGCAATTTTTTTAATATAATCAGGAGTAATAGCTTTAAGTACTAATTCTCCATCTCTTTCCTCAATGTGTAATTTTACACCTTTTTTAATATTATATTTACGCCTTATTTTCGAAGGTATTACAATTTGTCCTTTAGCGCTTACAGTTGTGGTAATCATTTATAAATTCCCCTTTTATCTTTTAATTAAAATGTATACCATATAATTATTTGTATGTCAATTTATTTATGGTTTACTTTTATTTATAAACTTACATAATATAAATTTTTAGACTTATAGAAAATAAGCTTTTTGATAAACTCCCATGATAAATACTCAAAGTAAATATTTTCCCTACTTATATTGCTTCTTAAATATTATCTCTTTCATTTCTTTATATGTAATTTTAGATATAATCTGAAAATAAAAGATTTTCTGAAATACAAAAATCAATTTAGCATTTATACATTTAAGC
>CAYLWJ010000133.1:0-1507 GCA_964387355.1 uncultured Actinomycetota bacterium
ATGTATATTTCTATGAGTATTTATGTATATTTAATAGTTATCTTTTATTAATTTATATCTTTTATTAATTTAATATTTGCCTTTATTTAATAAGTTACATTTTATTAAAATTTTTAATAAGTTTAAATAATAAATAACCAATAAAAAATAATTATAAATAATTATAATAACAATTAAATAACAATTGATTATAAAAATTTAGATAAGGAACTTAATAATTTGGAATTTAATAAACTAAATGATAGTAATTCAACTAATAGTTCGGTTAGTAATTTAATTAATAATTCAAATAATAATTTAAATAATAATTCAAATGATAAAAATCTTGATATTTTAAATCACAGTACTTCACATGTTATGGCTTCTGCAATTAAGAAGTTATATCCCCAAGTAAAATTTGCAATTGGTCCTTCTATAAAAAATGGATTTTATTATGATTTTGATTTAGATAAAGCAATAACCCCTGATGATTTAGTATTAATTGAAAAAGAAATGAAAAGTATCATAAATAAGAACTTTAAGTTTGAACAGAACAGAATCTCAAAAAAAGAGGCACTTGAACTTTTCAAAGATAATCCATATAAGATTGAGTTAATTAATGAAATAGATGATGATTATGTTAGTATTTATAAAACCGGAGACTTTACTGATTTATGCGCTGGACCGCATATAGAATCGACAAGTCAAATTAAGGCTTTTAAATTATTAAATATTGCTGGTGCTTACTGGAGAGGCAATGAAAAAAATAAAATGCTTACTAGAATTTATGGTACTGCTTTTTATTCAAAAGAAGATTTAAAAGATTATCTTGAAAAATTAGAACTTGCAAAAAGGAGTGATCACAGAGTCTTAGGTAAAAATCTTGAACTTTTTACGTTTAATGATGAAGCACCTGGTTTTCCATTCTTTCACCCAAAGGGCATGATACTCCAAAATGAAATTTTAAAATATTGGCGAAGCGAACATGAAAAAGAAGGTTATAATGAAATAAAAACTCCAATTATTTTAAGCAATGAGCTTTGGAAAATTTCTGGTCACTGGGATAATTATAAAGAAAATATGTATTTTGTAAAAATTGATGAAAATGACTATGCAATAAAACCAATGAATTGTGTTGGAGCAATACTGATATATAAATCTAAACAACGTTCATACAGGGATTTTCCTTTAAGGTTTGCGGAACTTGGGCTAGTACATAGACATGAAAAATCAGGTGTACTGCATGGTTTATTTCGTGTTAGAAGTTTTACTCAAGATGATGCTCATATTTTTTGTACCGAAAATCAATTAGAAGATGAGATTGTCGGCGTAATTGAATTGGCTAAATATATGCTGGAGTCTTTTGGCTTTTCGGAATACAAAATGTATTTATCAACTAAACCAAAGAGAGCAGCTGGTTCGGAGCATATTTGGAAAATTGCCACTGCGGCACTTGAAAAAGCGTTAAAAAGAACAAGACAATCGTATGAAATTGATCCGGGCGAAGGTGTTTTTTATGGTCCAAAAA
>CAYLWJ010000134.1:0-20633 GCA_964387355.1 uncultured Actinomycetota bacterium
ATATTATTCAATATTTATGTTGTATAATATAAAATTTAAAAAAGCCAATAATTTTTAAGCTAAATTAAAAAAAATTTTAATAAACTTAAATAAATTTAAATTAAATAAAATTAAATTAAATTTAATCTAAATTAAAAAGCTTAGTAAACCACCATGCACTATAAAACTAGAATATATAAATATAATATAAACATATAAATATATAAATATAAAAAAATTTTCAATTGTATATAAAAATCATGAGTGAAAATTTATCAAATTTAAATCAAAATAGTCAGTATGGCGGAATAAATCATAACAGTAAGCATGGCGGAAATATCTGGGAAACTGCATCTGATTTAAAAATTTCTCCTGATAAAATCATTGACTTTAGCTCAAATATTAACCCTTTAGGACTTACTAAAAACACTTTAAAAATTATTAGAAAAAATTTGAATTATATAACAAAATATCCTGACCCTGATTCCAAGGAACTAAGAATAAAATTAAGTAGGATATTAAATATAACCTTAAATATTACCCCAGATAATTTATCAGCTAACTCAAATAATTTATTAGTTAACCAAGATAATTTACTAATAAGTCCAGATAATTTATTAGTTGGAAATGGAAGCTCAGAACTTTTTTATACTGCATTAAAAGCAATAAACCCAAAAAATGTTATTATTCCTGCTCCTTCTTTTATTGAATATGAAAAAGCTGCAAAATCAGTTGGCGCAAAGTGCTTTTTTATAAACTATAAAATAGAAAACAATAATTTTAATTTTAATGATTTTAAACTAGATTTTAACGAATTAATTGATTTGATAGATTCAATAATAAAAATTAAAAACCCTTTGATGCAGCCAAGTGTTATATTTTTAGCTAATCCCAACAATCCAACAGGTTCTATCATAGACCGTGAACAAATTTTACTTTTAATTAACAAATGCAAGGAAAATGGTTTTTTCATTTTCATTGATGAAGCTTTCATTGATTTTTTAGATACCCCTTATAATTATTCTTTAATAAATAAAGTAAACCAATTTGAAAATTTAGTTGTTTTTAGGTCATTGACAAAATTTTTTGCAATTCCAGGACTACGCTTAGGGTATCTTGCTGCAAATAAATCTTTAATAAATAAAATTAGAGCTTATCAGTCTGACTGGCCAGTGAATCTAATAGCACAAGTTGTTGGAAAAGAAATAATTAATGACAATGATTACATTATAAAAACAAGGAAATTTATAAAAAAAGAAAGGTATTTTCTTTTCAAATCATTAGAAAAAATAAACCAGCTTAAACTATATAATTCATTAACAAATTTTATTTTAATTGAGATTAAAAATGATGAAAATAATATAAAAAAGTTAGATTCTAGAGCTTTATACAATATTCTCCTGACTAAATATAAAATTTTAATAAGGGACTGTTCTAATTTTAGAAATTTAGGAGATAATTTTTTTAGAATTGCAGTAAAAAAAAGAAAAGACAATGAATATTTAGTAGGTTGTTTGAATAAAGTCCTAAATTAATTAAATTAACTAAATTAATTAAATAAAGTCCTAAATTAGTATGTTAAATATTAAATTAAATCCTAAAATAATTATAAAAAACTGAATATATTAAACATTAAATATTAAATATTAAATATTAAATAATTTGATTAGATAATTTAATAAATTTACTATTTCCAATTATTTTGAAATGTTAAAAACCTTTATTTTATATCAAGCAAGCATAGTTTTAGCTTTCCTTTTCGATTTAATATTTGGCGACCCAAGAAAATTTCCTCACCCTGTAAAATTTATTGGTTTTTTAGCTTCAAAATTTGAACCTTTTTTTAGAAAAAAAATTAAAAATGAAAGAATTGCTGGCACATTTTTTGCAGTAAGCATTATCCTAGTTACCCTTATTTTAACATCATCATTAGTTATTGGATTTTATTTTATAAATATTTATCTCTCATTTTTTATTGCCTTTTTCTTAATTTATACTGCTATAGCCTATAAAGACCTAAAAATAGAATCCTTAAAAGTATTAAATAGTTTAAAAAACAATAATATTGTTGAAGCTAGAAAAAATCTTTCAATGATTGTAGGACGAGATACCCAGAACCTAAATGAAGATGAAATAATAAGAGCTACTGTCGAAACAATTGCAGAGAATTTAGTAGACGGAATATTATCACCTATATTTTATGCATTTGCTGGCAATGCCATATTTACCCTCATCTTTAAAGCTGTCAGCACTCTTGATTCAACAGTTGGCTATAAAAATGAAAAATATAAATATTTTGGAACTGCATCTGCAAAAATAGATGATATTTTAAATTTCATTCCTGCAAGAATTTCATTAATACTAATACCAATAGCATCATTTATATGTAAAAAAGATTGGAAAAATTCATTAAAAATTGCATTAAGGGACAGAAATAAAAATCCAAGCCCAAACAGCGGAATTCCTGAAGCTGCATTTGCAGGAGCTTTAGGAATTAGTTTGGGCGGCTTAAATTTTTACAATAAAATTCCTGTATATAAACCTAAAATTGGCGATGCAAAAAAAGACTTAGATCAAAAAGATATAATTGATGCATTAAAAATAACTACTGTTTCTACAATTTTATTTATATTTTTTTGCATTGCTCTGTTTAACATAATTTTTGCCTTAATTTTTCTAATTTTAATGCCATAAGTCCAATGTCCTGATTTTAAATAAATTAAAAAAATTACCATTAGTATTGACAATAAAAATATAATGATATAAATTAAGTATCATAAATTGTGTTTCAATAAAGTTTTTAAAAGTAAATTTTATGAAAGGATATTAAAATGAGAGAAAAAATAGAAAAGGCCTTAGAAGAAATTAGACCATCACTTCAAGCTGATGGTGGTGATATTCAGTTAGTTGATGTTGAAGATGGCATTGTAAAAGTAAGATTAAATGGTGCTTGTAGTGGATGTCCAATGTCTGCTATGACAATGGCGTTTGGCGTAGAAGCTGCTCTAAAAGAAAAAGTTCCTGAAATAAAAAAAGTTGTTACAGTTAGGTAGCTTAATTTGTCAATAAATAAATCGATAAATAACAGATAAACAAATAAACCGATAAATAATAAATATAACACAATAGACAGACAGACAAATAAAAAAGAAAATAATTAAGTATAAGAAAATAAGTAAGTAATAAATTAAGGGAAAATTAAAATGAGTGAATTATTAAAGAAAAATAATTTTAAAAAAGAAGTAATAAAAGATATAATATTAAAACTTCACGAGGGTTTATCTCTTGAAGAAGCTAAAAAAGAGTTTGAAGAAAAAGTCGGCAGTATCACATCTTCGGAAATAGCTGAAATAGAACAATCATTAATTAATGAAGGAATGGCTGTTGATGAAATTAAAAAATTCTGCAACGTTCATGCTCTTCTATTTGAAAGTTCTCTTTCAAAAATAGCTTCCAGTCAGGAAAGCCCTGGACATCCAATTCATACTTTTAAACTTGAAAATAGAAAAATTGAAGAACTAATTAGCTCTATTAAAAGATTGGTAGATACAGTAAATCAAATCAGTCAAAATAATAAACAAAACGATAAAAATAAAACAGTTACCAGCTCAAACCCAATAAATTATTCAGAAAATTTAAAAAATGATATAAAGGAATTACTTCAAGAACTAAAAAAAATAGAATTTCATTATGTAAGAAAAGAACAGCTTTTATTTCCATTTCTTGAAAGATACGGATTTATGGGTCCATCAAAAGTTATGTGGGGAAAGCACAATGAAATTAGGGAATTACTAAAAAAAGCCCTTTCAAACATAGACGCATGCACCAGCCTAGAAAGCTTAAAATCATTTATAAGCCAGTTTCTAAATCCATTAATAGAAGAAATTGAAGGTATGATTTTTAAAGAAGAAAATATACTTTTTCCTACTTCACTTGAAAAATTAAAGGCTGAAGATTGGATTGAAATTTTAAAAGAGAGTAATGAAGTTGGATACAGCTTTATTGAAAAGCCAAAAGAGACTTCCCAGATTTTAGAAGAATTAAAAAGAAATTTAATTATTGAAGCTAAAATAAACGATGATGGGACTGTCAACTTTCCAAGCGGGCTTTTGACGCCAAATGAGCTTATGCTGATATTGAATAACTTGCCAATTGATATAACTTTTATAGATAAAGACGATACAGTAAAGTATTTCTCAGATAACAAAGATAGAATATTTGTAAGGACGAAATCAGTTATCGGAAGAAAAGTTCAAAATTGTCATCCGCCACAAAGTGTAGAAGCTGTTGAAAAAATTCTAAACTCTTTTAAAAATGGCACAAGAAACAGCGCTGACTTCTGGATAAATTTTAAGGATAGGCTAATTTTTATAAAATTTATTGCAATAAGGGACAATAATTCAAATTATTTAGGAACTGTTGAGATTACAATGGATATAACTGATTATAAAAAGATAGAGGGTGAAAGAAGGCTTTTAGATGAAAAAAATTTCTCTTAAAAAATCAGTATATCAATTAACAGAAGAGTATCCTGAGCTAATTAATATATTAAAGGATATGGGTTTTATTGGAGTTGCTAATCCCGTTGTTAGAAATACTATTGGCAGAAAAATGACTATCCCTCAAGGATGCCAAAAACAGGACAAAAAACTTATAGATGTAATTGAAAAGCTAAAAGAACATGGTTTTGAAGTAATCTGGTAAAGTTATTTTAAAGTTGTCTATAAATACTTTTGAAGTAGTCAACAAAAATCATAACCTTAAGAAGCTGTTAATTCTTAAGAAGCTGCTAATTACAGCTCTTAAAATTCAGCAGTTAATTAATTTTGTTTAATATTATTCTAAAAATCCAAAACTAGGTTGCAGAATTAAGCTTGAGAATTAATTTCCTGAAAATTTATTATTTTTGTACAAAGCCTCTTTAATAGTTCTAAGTCATGACTAATTATGCAAGCACCTAGATTTCTTTTTTCTATCAACTCAATTAAATTATGCCAAATTTGAGCTTGTGTAATTGCATCAAGCATTGTTGTAATTTCATCTGCAATTAAAAATCTAGTTTTATCATTAAGCGCTCTAATAATGCAAAACCTCTGCAGCTCGCCACTTGATAATTCATTTGGCCATCTATTAAGCCAGCTTTCAGAAATACCAAATTTTACCATAAGTTCACTATTTAACATTCCTGCTTCTTGTAATGTTTTTTTCATCTGCCAACGAGGATTAATTGCTTTTTCAGGATGTTGAAATATTAATTGAACAGGATTATATCCCTTTATTGGCAATGGGTTGCCATCTAGCAACACTATACCTTCTATAGGCTTATAATAACCTGCCAAAATTTTTGCAAATGTAGTCTTGCCACAGCCACTAGGCCCCATAATACCAATTATTTCACCTTGTTTGATATTTAAATTTAAATTTTTAATTAACTTTTTATTATGATCATAATAAAAAGTTATATTTTTTGCACTAAGATTTGCTGTATTAATATTTACTGCACTAAGCTGCATAAAAACACCTTACCTGAATATTATCAATTACTTGCATATGAGGAAAATTTTTAAAACACTTTTCAGTTGCCAAATTACATCTTTGGGCAAAAGGACATCCGCTGTTAATATCACTTGCTAAAGGTTGAAAACCTTCAAGAACATTAAAACCATTTGATGGTAATGCCTGCCAAAGCGCTTTAGTATATGGATGATATAAAAAATCCACTCCCTTTTTAAAGTTCTCAGCAGTAGTTAATTCAAGTGTGGTCCCAGAATAAAACACTGCAATTCTATCAACATAATCAAGAACTGAACTTATGTCATGCGTAATAAGTATTAATCCCTTGTTGCTATTTGCTATCTGTCTGAATTCCTTCATTGTCTGTTTTACTGCCTCAGAATGCATTCCTGGAGTTGGCTCATCAGCAATAATTAGTTCAGCATCGCTAATCATTGCCGTAGCAATCAATACTCTTCTTGCCATACCACCGGATAACTGAAAAGGATATAGTTTTTCAACATCAGTATTTAAATTATATTTCTTAAAAATTTTTCTTAGTTCCTCCAAAGGATAATAACTATTTGGGGAAAATCTAGCCTGCTTTCCAACCTTTATAAGCGGGTCTAGGAAATTTACAGATTGCGGAATTAGAGCAATTTTTATGCCTCTTAATTTCTCCAAGTTCTTTATATTTAAAATACTGCCTTTAAATTTAATTTTTCCTGACAACTTTGAGTTTCTTGGCAAAATCCCCATTATAGAATGGGCAAGCAAACTTTTACCAGAGCCACTTGAACCAATAACAGCAACTATTTCACCTGAATATACATTTAAATTCATACCGTTTAACACCTTTATCTCTTTTTTTCTTAAACCTCTTTCATACTGTATAAAAGATAAATAAAGGTCCTCAACTTCAAGAAGAAGCTGCTTCTTAAAAAATTTAAAACTATTAAATTTAAAGTTATTCTCAAAATTATCTAATAAACCTAATTCAATTTCAGTCATTTTTATAAAATATCCTTCACAAAAATCTTTGCAAATATAAATAAAAATTGGTAACAAAAAGTTTAAATAAAATTTATATCAAAATTTATATAAAGCTTATCCAAAACTTACATAAAACTTATATAAAATTTATATAAAATTAAAAATTAACACAGTTTTATTAAATAAAAAATAAAAAAATTTTATTAAAATTATAATATATTCAATTTATATTTTTCATGCCTATTCATGTGCTCTATGAGGCTCATACATTAAAAGCAAATTATTTCCAATTATGTCAAAAGCCCTAACCAGTATTAATAAGCTAAGACCTGGGAAAAAAGCCATCCACCACCTTCCTGCTGACAAATATCTCATGGATTCTGAAAGGATAATACCAATTGCTGGTTGATGAGGTGATAGTCCAAAGCCTAAAAAACTTATTGCAGCTTCATGCAAAATAGCATGTGGGAATAAAAGAAGCAATCCTACAAAAAATTGTGGGGCAACATGTGGTATAATGTGATTAATTGTTATCCAAATATTACTTTTGCCCAATTTTTTTGAAATAGCTATATAATCCATACTTCTTAGCTGCATAATCTCTGCCCTTATTATTCTTGCTAAAGATGGCCAATGTGTTATTGCAATACCAGTAATTACACCCTTTAATCCTCCACCTAGCATAAAAGCAATTAATATTATAATTACAAGATGAGGAACCCCTAAAAAAAGATCTATCAGCCATGTTATAACACTATCCACATATTTACCCATTGTAGCTGCACAAATACCTATCAACAAAGAGATAATAGCACTAATACTAGCAGCAATAATACCAACTCTAATGCTTAAGTTTAATCCCTTTATTGTCCTTGTTAGCATATCTCTGCCTAGCCAATCTGTTCCAAATGGGTTGGATAATGTTGGAGGCATATTTTTATTATTTAAATTTGTTTCTAATTTTCTTTCATCAATTAAATAACCACTGACAATAACTGCAATTATAAAAATAAGAGTAACTGCTATAACAAAAATAGTTGATTGCCGTCTATTTAATTTAAAAACATTATTAGTAAAAGTTATTTTATCTTTTGATAAATATGAGTTATCTTTTTGTATAACGCTGTGTAAAGAATTTCTTTGCATTTAAATACTTCCCCCAAGCCTTATTCTAGGATCAACAATCCTATAAATAAAATCTGCTATAAGATTTCCTGAAAATACAAACATTGCACTGAATATAACTATAGCAAGTAAAAGCGGGACATCTCCTCTTATACCTGCCTGCACTGTTGCCTGCCCTAGACCAGGATACGAAAACACTTGTTCTGCAAGAATCGAACCACCAAAAATTTCACTAAAGGATGCAAATTGCAAAGTTACTGCAGGTAGTGCTATATTACGTATTCCATGCCTATACAACAACTTAATTCCTTTTTCTCCTCTTGCTTTAGCAAAAAGTACAAATTCACTTTCAAGAATATCAATTAATTTTTGTCTGGTGTGCAGTGCTATATTTGGTATGCCAATAATACTTAGGGTTAAAGCTGGTAATATTAAATGATGCAGCCTTGATATAAAACTTACATCTTCAGTAAGAACGCCAGCAGGAACTCCTAGTCCAATTGGAAATAATCCAAGATAAACCGCAAAGATAATTAACAGAATAAGTCCAAACCAAAATGTTGGTGTGGATGCCAGAGTTAGACAAAACCATTTAATTATTTTATCTATCCATGTGTTCTGAAAATATCCTGCTATACAACCAAATACAAAGCCAAATATTCCTGAAAAAAACCAAGCTGTCCCCATTAACATCAAAGAATTCAAAAACTTTACCCTTATAACATCCAAAACTGCATTTCTATAAATCATAGATGTTCCAAAGTCACCTTTTATAATTGAAAAAAACCAATTTTTAAACTGTATAATTGGGGGCTTATCTAGCCCCCAATAATTAGCAATTTTATTATATTGTTCTTGGCTAACTCTGGTCATATCAGCGCCTATATATGCTCTTACTGGATCAATTGGTGAGTTTTTAACCATCCAAAATGATATAATACATAAAACCGAAATTAATATAACTGCTTTAATTAATTTGTTAATAACATAAAATATTATTTTTTTTGAGTTCATAACAAAAATTTTTTATAACTTCCTTTTTTACTATTAATAAAATATTCTTTAAAGCATTTTTTCATAACTATTTCCATTTCCACTGGGATATAGTATCAGTTACAGGCCAGCCATGCCCATGAGGCTGTATTTTTTGAGGACCTATGTCAAGATTTTCGTTTACTAAGTAAAGGTGATCAATATTAACCAGCCATGCCCAAGGTGCATCTCCTTTTGCGCTAAAACCAGTTGTTCCGTCCCATTGTGCCTTCTTCCAATATTCTATTGCTTCTTCCTCTGTTTTAGCTAAAAGTGCCTTCTCAAAATACTTATCTACTACTGGGTTAGAATAGTAGCCAGTATTAAACCATCCTTCACCCCTAGTTTTACTGCTGTAAAGATTGTACATTTCTAGTGGGTCATAGCTGCCCCATCCAAATAATACTGCATTTGAATGCATCTCTTTTTCTATATCTTCCCAACTTTTACCTTCAACATTTATATCTATCCCTATTTGTTTTACCATATCTTTAACTGCAAGTGCTAATGCTTGTCTTACTTGATCGCTTGCAGGATAAATTAATGTAAAACTTGCTTTTAAACCTTCTTTTTCAAAAAAACCATCTTCACCACGTATCCAACCACCATTTTCCATTATTTTAATTGCTTCTTCTGGGTTATTATCCTCTATGACAGTTTCTTGATTCCACCAAGGCATTCTGTCACAAACAGTATAGGCTGGTGAACCATATCCTAAAAGAACTCCATCAACTAATGCTTCTCTATTTATTCCAACATTAATAGCTTTTCTTATTGCTATATCAGAAGTTACATCATTACCAATTAAATATCCTTCTTCAGTTTTTTCACCAGGTTTTACAAAGGGAAACATAATGCCTCTATTATCTACACTTTTTAATGCAATAAGATTCATTTTAGGAACTTTTTGATCAGCAAGTGTTGCAGGTATTGATGCAATATCTACTTGACCTGCTTTTGCTGCTGCATATGAAGCATCTTCACTTAAAAAGAGAAATGTTATTTGTTCAAAAATAGGTTTTTCTCCATAATATTGGGGATTTCTCTTTACTATTAATTGCTGTCCTTTATCCCATTGAACAAACTTAAAAGGCCCTGAGCCGACTGGATTTTCTCCATAACCTGACCCATAGGTGCGAGATGGAACTATACCAATAGAAATTAACAAATCAACAAAAGTTGATCGTGGTTCTTTAAGTGTGAAAATAACTGTTTTCTTATCTACTGCTTCAGCTTTTTGTAATATATTTAAATCAATTACTGAACCACTATTTTGTGCTTGATTAAACGTAAAAGCAACATCATTTGCATCAAGATTTTGACCATCTGAAAATTTTACATCATCTCGTATTTTAACTACCCATTTTAAACCACCTTCAACAACCTCTATATCTGTTGCAAGGTCCTTTATTATTTTAAGATCTTTATCTCTTTTTAATAACGTACTTTGAAACAATGGCGAGCCATATCTACCCCATCCTAATATTGGGTCAAAGCCTGACTCAGGTTCATAGCCTAAAGCGACAACTAAAGATTTTTTTTGCATTGTATTTTCTCCAATTGATTCAGTACTATTTCTACATCCAATAAAAGAAGTAAATAAAACAACAAAAACAGTGACGGTAATAGTTAGTAATAATAGATACTTTTTCAACATAAAAACCTCCTTTAAATTATTATCCTGTTTAAAAACTTGTATTTTAAAATTTTAAATCGTGTTATTTTTTAAAATTTTGTAGCACGATATTTTCAATAGATTATATTTATGATTTTTTTTTAAGTCAATAATTATTTTTTACTTTTTGAATTTTTAATAATGCAAATCATTTGCATTATTTGTTTATTTATGTTATTTTAATAAAACTCTTAAAATTAAATTTATCAAACTTAAAAATGAAAAAGGCTAAGCAAACTGATTATAAGTATTTAGAACAATCAAAAGACAACTGCAACAGTATTGGAACCGTTACAAAACGCAAAAATAATAATAAAAATAAAAATGATAACAGTAATTTTAATTTTAATGAAAAATTAAGAAGTTCAGGCAGAAAATCAACAAAACTTGGCACAGAGTTATATAATTTGCTTTTAAAAAACAAACAACCTCTAACAGCTCATAAAATACACAAGTCACTAAACACAAAAGTAAATCTTTCTTCTGTTTATAGGACATTAAAAAAATTCTTACAGCTTGGACTTGTTTTTGAAGAAAAAATTGAAAAGGAAAGCTATTATTACATTTCCAAAAAACATCATCATCACATAATATGCATAGAATGCGGCAGTATAATGTGCATTCCTTGCAATTTAGACTTTTCACAGATAAATAATTTTACCGAAATTACACATCATCTTAGCTTAAAAGGTCTTTGCAGCAACTGCTCAAAAAATAAAGATATTTAAATGAGATATTTAAAAATAAGGTTTAAAAACAAGGTAATATAAAGGAGTTTTATGATAATTAGGTATAAAAATAAGAAAAATAAAATTACTAATGTTAATGTTAATATAAGGAAAACAATATCTAAACACCTTCTTGCAATCATATTATCAATTTTTGTTTTATTTATTTTATTTTTTAACCTTATTTTTATCTCATGTAGCAATAACTTTTCAGAAAACGATAAACTACCAAAAGTCCTTGCAGCAGAATCATTTTTAGCAGACATTACATTAAATATTTCAAAAGATAGGCTTAAAGTTGAATCACTGATTCCATTAGGGTTAGATCCTCATGTATTTGAACCAACACCAGAAGATATAAAAAAAATAAGCCAATGTGACCTTTTAATTATAAACGGTGGTGGATTTGAAGAATGGCTAAAGCCACTACTTAAAGACTCAGTGAAAAATATTAAAATAGTAGAAGCTTCAAAGGGATTAGAATTTAGAATCGAAACAGAAAATAACAATTCTGAGCATAATGAATCTGAGCATCATACATCTGAACATCACACATCTGAGCATGCGAAAGCTGGTGATCACGAATCTGCCCATAACGAATCTGAAAATGAAAAAGAATTATCTAATAATTTTAACAGCCATGCTAATAATGAAAATAGTAATAGCCAAGAAAAAAAAGACATTCATAGCGAAGAAAAAAATCACGATGAAAAACATTCACATGAACATGACCCACATTTCTGGCTTAATCCTTATTTAGTAATTACCTATGTAAATAATATAAGAGATGCTCTAATAGATTTAGACCCTAAGGCAAAAGATTTTTACACAAAAAATGCACAGGAATATATAGAAAAACTTATAGAACTTGATAACTGGATTAAAGAAGAAGTTGAAAAAATACCTAAAAACAAAAGGCTTCTTGTAACAAACCATGAAAGCTTTGGTTATTTTGCAGACAGATATGGGTTTAAAATTATTGGAACAATAATACCTAGCTCAAGTACAGCTTCCTCGCCATCTGCCAAGGAGGTAGCAGAGCTTATAGAAAAAATAAAAGCATTAAATATAAAGGCAATATTTCTTGAAACAGGCTCTGACCCTAAAATAGCAAATCAGATAGCAAGTGAAACTGGAGTTGAAGTAATTACAAAACTTTACACACATTCATTAACAGAGCCTAACGGTGATGCTCCAACCTATATAGATATGATCAAATATAACACCAGAAAAATTGTTGAGTCACTAAAATGAATAAAAAATAAAAAATTATGTTAAAAGACTAAAAATAGCCATTGACTACTCTGTTACTTAAATGAATAAAAAATAAAAAAATACTAATTTGAAAAAATTTGATTTAAAAGAATTTGATTTAACTTGATTTGAAAAAAAATGTTGGATTTAAACGAAATTGAACCTGCAAGACTGGACGTTTACAACCTTTCTGTTAAATACAGCAATCATAATGCTCTTGAAAATATAACTTTTTCAGTTAGTCATGGCAATCGAGTTGCTGTTATAGGTCCTAACGGTGCAGGAAAATCAACTCTTTTTAAAGTCCTTATAGGACTTGTTTTGCCTTATAAAGGTAAAATTCTTATTCATGGGCTACCTCTAGGATCTCACTCTGATTGTGTTGCCTACATTCCCCAAAGAGAAGAAATTGACTGGATGTTTCCTGTTACAGTTAGAGATGTGGTGCAGATGGGAAGATATTCAAAAAGCTCAAGGTTTAAAATAAGACTTAAGCAGGATGAGAAAAACATTATAGATAATGCTATGAAACTACTGGATATTTATTCACTTGCAGATAAAGCAATTAGCGATTTATCAGGAGGCCAGCAGCAACGAGTATTTATAGCCAGAGCCCTTGCGCAGAAACCGCATATTCTTCTTATGGATGAACCTTTTAACGGTATTGATGTGGTCACTGAGAATATAATATGGGATTTACTAGAGAAATTAAAAAAACAAGGTGTCACTGTATTAATTGCAACTCATGATCTAAATCTTGCAGCGCAAAGATTTGATAGTGTCATACTTCTAAATAAAAAAATAATTTCTGTAGGACAACCTTTAAAGGTTTTCACTAAAGAAAATCTTTTAAAAGCATACGGACAGAAAATTATGCAGATCGATAACAGTATTATTACAGACCAGTGCTGCTCTAAAGAAATAAATTAAATAAAAAATAAAATAAATTAAATCAAATTAGTTCATGCTAAATAATTAATTTGCTTTTTAAAAAATTTGAATTCATTAAGCACGAAATTTTTTAAGTTTTTAAATTTTAGTCAATTATTCAGCAAAGACTAAATAAAAAATTAAATAAGAAAATCAATTATAAAACAATAAAAAAATTATTAAACTATAAATTATGATAAACTGGCTTATTTATCCATTTTCATATGAATTTATGCAAAGAGGTTTTTTTGCTTCTTTAATTATAGGGACAATATGTTCAGTTGTAGGTTGTTATGTTGTAATAAAGTCAATGGCTTTTATGGGTGATGCAATAGCTCATGCTATACTTCCCGGAGTTGCCATTGCTTATATTTTAAATGGAAGCCTTACCGTTGGTGCTTTAATTGCCTCAGTTATAATTGCACTAGGCATAGGACAGCTTTCAAAAATTGCAAGAATAAAAGAAGACACAGCAATAGGCATACTTTTTTCCGCTTTTCTAGCACTTGGAATACTAATAATAAGTACAATAAGAACTTATGCTGTTGATTTAAGTCATATACTATTTGGAAATATTTTAGGTGTTTCAAAAAATGATCTTATCTTTACAGCTTCTATAGGCTGTTTTGTACTTTTGTTTTTGTTTTTATTTTACAAGGAGTTCCTCATTATTTCTTTTGACAGAGTTTATGCTAAGACAGTAAAAATACCTGTAGAATTTTTCAGACATTTTATGCTGGTTCTCATAGCACTAACCATAGTTGCATCAATACAAACTGTAGGGGTAGTTATGGTTGCAGCAATGCTTGTAACACCCGCTGCTTCAGCCTATATTATTACAAAAAAGCTTTCCACAATGATGATTATAAGCGCATTTATCGGCATACTATCTAGTATAATAGGACTTTACATAAGTTTTTATGCAAATGTTGCATCTGGAGCGGCAATTGTTTTAACTGCTACAATTATTTTTCTAGCTTTATTTTTATTTTCACCTAAAAGAGGTATTATTTGGAGAAGACTAAAAAGAAATTAATAATAAGTAAGACATACAACAAGCCAAAGCATAAAAACAAATCAACTCATTTATACATTGAAATAATATAAAACTGACTAAAAGTTTTTCAATGCTTATAACAATATAACAAAAATGCGATAACTTCTAAATTTTTCTGTAAATTTCAAAAAAGTTCTTTGACAAAATGTCCATTACTACAAAAATATTTAATTATAATTATTAAATTAAATGAAAGGCTTAGCAATGAACAATAATAAGGATATTACTACAAAAGCCATATTTCAAGAAGTTTTGCTACATAATAAAGATTTCTTTTTAGAGGTGGTAACTTCATTCTGCCAAGATATATTAGATAAACAAATGGCGCAACATATTGGTGCAGAAAATATCAAAGAACAGATAGCTGAAAAGGTCGTAGAAATTGCTATAAGCCAAGAATATTAAAAACAAGATTAAGGAAACTTTTATTTACCAACCTGTCACTTAAGGCTTAAAAGAAAATCAACAATAATGACAACTAACCTCTCATTTTAAAGGTGATAGGAAATTTTTTCTTAACCTTGTTATAACTGCTAAAATGATAGACAGGCTTACACACAAATTATATATTGCCGGTATAGACAAGGAACAATACAGGACAAAGAAAACAAAGAGTGATTAGAGTAGCAAAAATTGGCTTAAGGAGTTTAAAAGAGGGCACTGTAATCAATTTTAAGCCAGGATAATTGTTTAGGTATATAGATAATGTATACAGATTATTAAGAAAGAAGGTGGGAAATAATGGACTAAAACTTATTAATTTATTTATATTTATTTATATTAATTGACACATTTTTCGGTTGAAATTTAGTACATTTTTTGATTGTAAAAAACAATTAAAAATAAATTATAAAACATGCAATTTTTATTTTAATTCTAGATCGAATTTATAATATTTATTTCTTCATTTTTTTTAAAGTCACTATCAAAAGTAAATACCTTATTAATATTATTTTTTATTGCATAGCTTGCAAGATAAGCATCGTTAAAGTTAATGTTTTTCTTCTTATAATAATTAAGTGCATTTGCAATAATAGCCCTGTTTTCAATTATTATATTCTCCATGTTTAATATGGAATGAATTTTTTCATAAATTTCATTTCTACTTAATTTATAAATTTTCTCAAGCACATAAACAATTTCAGAAATAACTATATCGCAAACAAATAACTTAGCTTTTTTTAATGATACTTCTATAAAAAATCTATGAGCCAGCTCACTTTGTTCTTCAGGATAACCAGTAAAAAATCTTATGAATATATTCGTATCAGCATATATAGTTTCTATAGTTTCTACCATTTATCAGCCTCTTGAGCTATACTTTGATGAACCTTTTTTTCAATTTCCTTCCAACTTAAATTTTTAACCTCATCTGGAACTTTTACAGATCCTTTTAGCTCAAGAAAAGGTTTAATTTTTTCCATGACAATCATATTATTTTTTTCACTAACCCATAAAATATCTGATTCTTTTAGTGCTAATTTTTCCCTTATTTCTTTAGGTATTGTTACTTGTCCTTTTCTAGTAATTTTTGTTTTATCCATATAAATACTCCTTACCTTAATATTTCAGTAGTATCATATTATTTTAGTAGTACTTTGTAAACAAATTTATATAATATAAATGTGGAGATATTCATTTTTTTGGTATATATTTACATTAATTCTATTAAATACTTATATTATTTAATTTAATTAAATTAAATTAATGAAAAATTATATTAATGAAAAAGTTGACATTAAAAGACAAAATAGAATACCTCTATAACTGTTTTGTAAAAGTTGATGGCCTGTGGTTTATAAAAGCAGAAGAAGAATTTGGATTTGAAAAAGCATTAGATTTAGATGGTAAAGTATGGACAGTTCTTGCCAAAATACAAGCAAGATTTTTAAAAAATAGGCTTTTAGCTGATAATAATTATCATAAATATAATTACTATAAAAAAACATACTATAAATATAATGATTTAAAATTATTAAAGGCAGCTTTAGATATTAAAATGCAGCTAGACGGTTATGAGTTTGAATCAAAATTAATTAAAAAAGATCTTAAACAAAAATATTCTATAGTTGAAATTAATATCAGTAAATGTCCGTGGTTTGAAATATTGAAAAAATCAAATAGAAGCCATTTATCCGAAAAACTAAGTGATAAGATATGCACAACTGAGTATTTCACTTTTGCAAATGAACTTTTAAATTATTCAAATTCAGCCCCTTTAGATAAAAATATCAAGGTTGTTGAGTTTGTAAAAAACAACGGCATATGTAAAAGCTTTAATACATGCAATTTTTATTTCAATATTAATTTTAATATTATTTACTAGCCTTACATTAATTTCTAACCATGCTAATCTTGCTAAAAATATTTAACATTTGCTAAAAATGTTTAATATTTAATACTTTCTAAACATTTAATATTTAATATTTAATACTTGCTTAATATTTAAAATTTAAAATTTTTTTATATTTAATTTTTAATAACAAGATGGCTCAATATTATATCAAAATATATTTTATAGTTTTTTATATTTTGTTAGAATTTATACTATAATATTTGTATTAGAATTGTATTAGAATAATTATTTACATAAGAACAATATTTATAATTGAATAATTAAGAATATTATTGACTAATTAAGAAAGGAGATAAATCATGGAATTTAAAGAAATTGCTAAAACAAATGATATTTCACCAAATACAGCAAAATCATTTAATGTTGATGGAAACGAAATATTAATTGTAAATTATAATGGAAGTTACTATGCAGTTCAGGCAAAATGCACCCATATGGGCGGAGATTTATCAAAGGGTAAGCTAGAAAACAACACCATAACTTGTCCACGACATAGTTCAAAATTTGATATCACAACAGGTAAAAACCTTGAAGGGCCAAAAATTGGACCATTTCGTGGTAAAGCAAAAGACCTTAGAACCTATGAGGTAAAAGTTGAAGATGACGCTATAATGATAAAATTAAAAGGATAGGCAAAATTAGATAATTATTTTATTAATCTTAGCAAAAAAAATTAATCCCTGTTTTTTTCAACTGAAAAGTGCATCAAATTTCAATCGAAAAATGTGCCAATTAATAATAAAAATAAATAAGTTTTAATCCATCAAATACTCCTTTCTCATGACAATAGGTATACATTTATCTATATTTGGCAAATTATAAAAGCTTAGAATTGATTTTTTTTTAGCGCCTGTTTAAAAGCTCCTTAAGCCAGTTTTTGTTCCCCTCTAATTACTCTTTTGTTTTTTTGTCCTGTATTATTCCTAGTCCATATTGGCAATATATGATTTGTGTATAAGCCTGTCTATCATTTCAGCAATCATAACAGGATTAAAAGAATATTTCCCTTCATCTATCAAAAAAATTTTTAAACCTTTTGATTGTAGTAAAGGCAAGCATAGCGCCAGTTACCATTAGCTGTAGTAAATACACCCCATACTTTGTATTCCGGCAACTATTAGCTTTACATGACCCCAGTCAAATTCTAAAGCACCTCCACAGCTATAGCACTGTCTTATGAATGCCTATTTTTTCCTTGCCTCAATATCATTATGAAGAGTTTATTTACTATTGAGAATAGTAAAATTTAAGTAATTATATTATATCTCACTGCCAATATTTTTTAATTAAGTTTTCCAATTCTTTGATAACTAACTCATAAGATGGAAGATTAATCACCTGTTTTTCAAGCCTTATTTCCCATGCTTTTTTAAAAGCAACAGCATTAATTTCACTTATTAAATTAGGGAAATAAAATTTGTAACCATATATTTTTCCCAGTGTTTCATTTACTTTAGAAATATTCAGATAATTTAGTTTTAAAAGAAACCATAAATCATAAATATCACGAGCTTCTTTATCTACGTCTATTATTCTTAAAATCTTATCAAACACAATTGACTCCAAGGTATATGTATTAATTTTTTTTCTTTCTCTTTAAAATCCTTATAATTAAAAATTATTTTTCTCTCAATACAAGGCGGAACAAAGGAATCTTTTAAAATATCTTCCTTTAATTCTTTATTAATTATAACCTCAGGAACAATATCATATTTAATAAAGATCTGTAACCTGTTATCTTTGATAGTTGAATTTTTATAAAGATCAAATGGAAAGTTAAATGATATCCGCATAAGAATTTCATTAAGTTCCTTATCAAAATCTAAAAGATTTACCTTTTTGCATGTAATAAAATCTAGATCCTCTGAAAAACGATAGTTAGAAAAATAGACTTTTTCTAAAGATGTTCCACCCCTGAATTAGATATCCTAACTTTTCGTACTGGTGTAACTTATTCCTCAGCTATAACCCAGGGAAATTTTTCTTTTACATAAATAAAAGATAGATGATCTTTTAACTGCAATGGTACGACCTGTCTTTTTGGGCTTACTGCAAATACCTTTAATAACGGCTGTGTAAGAATGCCCCAATGATTCATTGACCTATAAAACCCAATATAATAATCAGAGAGTTCACAACCTCACTTGCAGCGACAAACCAGTTACCTAAATATTTCTCGACATTTCCTATTTCCTGCGGAATTATTAAAAATTTACCATGCTTTAAACGACTAACGACCTTTCTTTTTGCCAGCTCACTTAAAAGATCTGTTGTTTGATTTATTTTTTCTATAGTTTTCAAACTTATTTTTTAGTTCTTCAAGACCAAACTTAGTACCTGATGTATTTTCTTTCATCGGTTATTCTTTCTATTATTTTGATGGTAACTGATGTTGACATAATTAAAAACCTATTTCATGCATACTTGCCAAAAGGACACAATCTCATTAATGGTATTTATCTGTATCTACACAAATTGTTTTATTTACTTTATTATTATTTATATGCTTGCGAATCTTGTGACTAATTGCTAATTTAAGCTATTTAGCTTTATATTTTAGCTAAAGAAGTGAGTCCTTAATAAACTATTATTTTTTATTTTAAGTACCATAATTGGGATGCTGCCCCAGCTATCTATTATAAAAGTTTATAAATAAAATATTTATATAAAGTATATTTATAATAATTTAAAAAATATTTATAATTTTTAAAATGGCTACAAAAAATAAGTCAAACCTAAAAAAAATTGCTTCTCCACTTATAATTATGGCTATTTTATGGACCGCTGGCATATTATTATGGTTTATCACAAAAAAAATATTTTACTTATTTAACTTCTTATATATTGGAACTTCAATAGGTTTTGGAATAAGTCTGTATGTTCTGCTACCAAAGACCAAAAAAGCAATAGGAAGACGTGTCTCACAACTCCTAATAGGAATTTATATGTTATTTTTTTTAGGTTTTATGCAGTTTGAAAACATGCAAATAGAGGGCTTCTTCTTTTATTTATTTTTAGGCATTTTTGCAGGTGCAGTAATACACTATTTTGTAGGTAAAATTTTTGGACCATTATTTTTTAACAGAGGTTGGTGCAGTTGGGCTTGCTGGACGGTTATGATACTTGACCTGCTTCCTTTTAAAAAAAGCAAAGGAAGAATAAAGAATCTTGGCTATTTAAGATATCTGCATTTTGTCCTTAGTTTAGGCCTAGTATTGGTTTTATGGTTCATTTTTTCCTATAGAGATACATACTATGGGGTTAATGAGTTATATTGGCTTATAATTGGAAATATTTTTTATTATATAATTGGAATTGTTTTAGCTTTTGTATTAAAAGACAATAGAGCTTTCTGCAAATATATATGCCCTATTACTGTATTTTTAAAGCCAACTTCAAAATTAGCACTTATAAAAGTAAGAATAGATAATAATAAATGCAAACTATGTGGATTGTGTGAAAAAGCATGTCCAATGGATATAAAAATAACAGAATATGTAAAGAAAAATACAAGAGTTCTCTCCTCTGAATGCATACTATGCAATGAATGCATAAATGCCTGTCCCGAAGGCGCAATTGACAACAATATTGCCTTTGATTTTAGCCCAAAAGAAGAAATTAATTTTTTGAAAAAAGAAAAAAAGAATTCAAAAATGTAACCAAGCCTGTGTTTATTTGTTATTCATATTTGCTTTCATTTACTTTTGTTTACTTTTATTTACTTTTATTTACTTTTATTTATCACTTCAATAATGGTATTAATCTTAAAATTTTAAATTAATTATTAAATTTTTATTAAAGTTTTATGAAATTATAGATTTTGCAAAAAAAACTACTAAAATTAAAAAAATATAGATAAAGATAAAAAATAAAAATAAATTATTACTGATAATTGAGATAATTACTAATAAATTCAATTACTAAACTAGAAAGACTTAAAATAAAGCAATATCTTTAAAGAAAGGCTTTTATAAATATGAATAGCATAAACAACAAGTGTTGTAATTATAA
>CAYLWJ010000135.1:0-1966 GCA_964387355.1 uncultured Actinomycetota bacterium
ATATAAAGATGAGTATGGAGTTATAAATAAAAATGATATAAATATGACATCACTCCCTATGGAAATTGACCATCCTGTAAAAGATAGAAAAAGCTGGAATGAATACAAGCAATATTATAGTTTAGATACTATAAAAAAGAGACTTCCACCTAATTGGAAAGAACTAACGCAAAGGCTTAAAAATAGAGATTTTCCTATAAGGCTTGGAGGGACAAATGGTGGTTTTTTGGGATTTCCAAGACAAATAATGGGTCTTACAAATTATATGATGGCTTTATATGATGACCCCGTTCTTATCCATGATATTTGTGATACCTTTTTAAACTTTTTGATTGAATATTATGGTGTAATTACTAAGGATGTTGAGGTTGACTGTATTTTGATTTGGGAGGATATGGCTGGAAAAATGGGTTCATTAATATCACCAGACCATTTTAGGGAGTTTCTAACTCCAAGGTATAAAAAAATGGTGGAATTTGCAAATGATGTTGGTATTGACATTATTCTTACAGACAGTGATGGATATGTTGAAGATTTAATACCTTTAATTATAGAAACTGGTGTTACGGGGATGTATCCTTTTGAAAGAGCAGCAGGAAATGACTTAACAAGGATAAGAAATAATTTTCCAAATTTTCAAATTTTAGGAGGTATAGATAAAAGAATCCTCTTTGAAGATTCTACTATTGATAAAATTGATGCGGAGTTAAAAATTGTTGAGCAGTTATTAAAAACTGGAAGATATATTCCTCACATTGACCATTTTGTATCACAAGATTGTACATTTTCAAATTTTACCTATTATAGAAATAAATTAAATTGTATTATTGAAAATTTTAAATATTAATTGCATTAATGCTATAAATTGCATAAAATATTATAATAAAACAGGAGGTAAAATGAAATTAAGGGTAGATGCTCACTTATGGTGTTTAGGAACTTATGCAGAAAGATATGTTCCTGGTGGATATTTTGATGAGCTTAGAGTTGATGAAAAACTTGAAATTATGTCAAAAATTGAGGGGTTGACTGGAAATTTTACTCTTTACCCGACAGCTCCACTTCCAAATGATCCTGACAAGCTGGTTAAAAAACTTGGTGAATATGGTCTTGTTGTATCAAATGTTGCACCTAGTCTTACTTGGGGAGATCCTAACTTCAAACATGGTGCATTTTGTTGTACTGATGAAAAGATAAGACGTCAAACTATTGATTCTTTTAAAGAAGCGATAGACTTTGCAAAAGCAGTAAAAGCAGAAAGTGTGCTTTTATGGCCATGTCATGATGGATTTGATTATCCGTTTCAGGTTGATTATAGAGATGGTTGGAAAAGATTGGTTGAGTCAATTAGAGAAATTGGCGAATATGATAAAAATGTGAAAATTGCAATTGAAGCTAAAATAAAAGACCCAAGACAAAAACAATATGTCAGTGATACTGGAAAGGCTTTAACACTTGTAAATGATGTTGGCCTTGAAAATATTGGCTGTGCTTTGGATGTTGGGCATGCTTTTATGGCAAATGAAAATATTGCAGAATCATTAATGCTTCTTGATGCCCATAATAAGCTTTTCCAGATTCATATTAATGAAAATTATAAAGATGCAGACCCTGATATGATTTTTGGTACCATAAACTTTTGGGAGATTCTTGAATTTTTTTATTACTTAAACAAAACAAATTATGAAGGATGGTGTGCTATAGATATTATATCACCTAGAGATGATAGAGCAAAATCACTAGAGCTTGGTGTAAAATTAACATGGAAGTATAAAGAGCTTGCTGACAAGCTTATGAAATATGAAAAAGAGATTGATGAAAATCTAAAAGGTTATCATTTTGTTGATAATATGAATTTAATTATGGATTTATTATTTTAAATTATTGTTATTTAATTTATTTAATTATAATTATAATATATAATGAATTTTGAAATTTACTAATTTATTTATTTAGACTATAAAGT
>CAYLWJ010000136.1:0-3218 GCA_964387355.1 uncultured Actinomycetota bacterium
ATTATTGGTATATTATTAGTTTTTTTATTTAAACCTCCTGTTAAAGTATATTTTAAAAAACTATTTATTGTGTTTTTATTCCCACTGTCTGCTTCATTGTTTATTCCTTTTTTTAATAAAGGAATAAAAATTTTTAAAATTAACTTTTATCTTTTTTCTTTAAGCATTACTGATAATGGTTTAGCAATGTTTTATACAATTTTGGCTAAATCATTTATTTCTATAATGGTATTAGTAGCACTTACTGTCTCATCAAAAGATTTAGAAATTTTTCATGGACTGAATAAAATATTATTACCAAGAATTATGGTTTCAATTATTTTTTTAATGTATAGATATTTCTTTTTAATAAGAGATGAGGTTCACTCAGGTCAGCTTGCAATTAATAGCAGAATTTTTCAAAAAAGTTACTTAAATGTAAATAAAAAACTAGCTTTTTTTGCTGGCAGTCTTTTTATAAAGTCAGTAGACAGGGCTGAAAATATTTATAAGTCTATGGAAAGCAGGGGTTTTACTGGCAGTTTTGAATATTATGAAGAAAAAGAAAATAAATATTTTAAAAATGACAATATATCTAAAAATATATTTAACGATATATCTAATAATATATCTAAATCTAATAATTACCTTAATATATTTTTTATTGCTATTTTTTTCATTTTGACTATTATAATAAAGATTATTGAGTTAAGATTTTTTAAAACAGGAGCTATTTTATATTAGAAAATTTTATTATTTATTTATTTTATTATTAGAAATTTTATTAGAAAAAATCTAAAAATATATACAAATATAATAATTTGCAAATTTACAAATTTACGATAGATATTCCCTTATGGAAAATGAAAAAATTGTTATAGAGATACAAAACCTTCATTATAAATACCTTTCTTCAAACCGATTAAACCAATCAGAAATAGTTTTTAAAGAGGTCTTAAAAGGAGTAAGTTTTAAAGTATTTGAAAAAGAAAAAATTTCAATTATAGGACCTAATGGTGCAGGAAAGTCCACTTTACTTTTAAATATAGGAGGACTTTTAGATGAAAAATATAGGCAAGGCAGTATAAAAATAGCAGGGCTTGATATTAACCAAAAAAATATTTTTGAAATCAGGGAAAAAATTGGCTTTGTTTTTCAGGATCCAAACGACCAGTTGTTTTCTACTACAGTTTTTGATGATGTAGCTTTTGGACTAATTAATTTTCTAAAGAAAAAAAATGACCCAAGAGCAAAAGACTATAATTTTATAAAGCTAAAGGTGAGCGATGCATTAAAAAAAGTCAATCTTTCTAAAAACGGGACAGAAAAACAAATGCCTTATTATTTAAGTTTTGGTGAGAAAAAACTTGCCTCTCTTGCAACTGTTTTAGTTTATGAGCCTGAGATTTTTTTGCTTGATGAACCATCCAGCAACTTAGACCCTAAAAACAGAGAGGATTTTATAAATTTGCTAAAAAGTTTGGATAAAACTATTATTATAGCTACTCATGATCTTGACCTAGCTTATGATGTTTGTAGCAGGGCAATATTGCTTAATAACGGAAAAGTTATATTTGATGGCGATGCAAAGAAAGTTTTAACAAATAAAAATTTACTGGAAAACAATAATTTACGTCTTCCATTAAGAATGTTGCTTTAATTAATTGCCTTGATTGTTTAATTTTAATTGTGATTTAATTTAAGCTCAATTTTACCTTAATTAAATTTAACTTTGAACAGCTCAAAAGAACAACTTTTTAGATTTTAGTATGTTATTATCTTTGATAAATTTTGATATTAAAACAAAACTATTATTAGCTATTATGAATCATTTTATAAATCATTATTAGTCATTTAATCATTATAAACCAATTATGAATTACGTTGACACAGCGTTAACTGCAGGGTTAGGTCCGATATACTTAGAATCATCAAAGGCAAGAATAGGAATAAATACAAAACTTAAAAAAATTAATCCTACAGCAAAACCTGCACTTTTACCAAATACATTTGCTAGGTTTATTAAAATTAATATTGCAACAACAGCATTTGCGCCTGGTACAAATGTTAGCAAAAAAAGCCACCAAGGAAGTCCAACAATTTCAATTTCAACATAAAGATTATAAAAAGGAATAAGTGCAGCCCAGCCAGGCCTTCCAGCTTTAACAAATATTTTCCACATACAAATAGCATAAAAAACAATGATTCCAATAATAAATATAAATGCAAGTATTACTACAAAAACTGAACCAAAAATTCCAAATAAATCTTGTGCATTTAAATTTTCCACTAAAACCTCCTTTATGTTTTGTGCTAAATGAATTCAATTTTTTATATAATAATGAATTATTCAGCATAAACTAATTAATTGACATAATTGTTATTATAAATTAATTTTTATTATAATGGAAGAATTATAATACAAGAAAGTTTTAATAATGATTTAAAATGATTTTAATATTACAAGAAGGTTTGGCGTTTTCGAAATATGAAATTTCAAACTTTATCAGAGAGTTAAAAAATATTAAAAATTTTTTAGACCAATCTGATATAAATTAAAATTATTTATTGCTCTATAACTTCTATATAATTAGCAGTAATAAATTTTTCCTTATTTGTGTAATAATCGACAAATCTTACTTCATTGTCATTAAAATTTATTACTTCCTTTGCATAGTAAATGTTAATGACTGAATTAAACTTAATTTTATCGTCAAGATCTCCTAAATCGAATTTATTTTTTATTATATCTTTATAAAGGCTTTCAACCGAGTCGTAAGAAAATAATTTTTTAATTGTATCCTGTTCTAATAATACACTTAATAACATTCGATCTTCAGTTTTTAAATCGTATGTTGTTATTTTATATCGTTTTTGAAAGGTTTCATTTATTTTTTGCTGTTCTTGGGCATTTTCTAAATTATGTTCTGGTTCTTTGATTTCAAATTTACAAGACGTAAAAACAAAATTTAAAATTATAATAAAAAATAGAAAGAATATTTTTATTTTGCTCATAAAGTCTCCTCTTTATAAATTACATTTTTTCTTTTTAAAAATTAAAATTTTAAAAGTGTTAAGTATTTTTGATTTCTTAAAAAAAATTTCCCCTCTCTCTCTTTTTTATTTTTTTATATTAAATATTTGTGAGTCAATTTCATATTTTTTTCTTTTTTAAGTATATTATCTAAAATCCATTATTGTATAAATTTAATATGTTTAATAAATTATGTTTATAATAC
>CAYLWJ010000137.1:0-58353 GCA_964387355.1 uncultured Actinomycetota bacterium
ATGTAATATTATATTACATGAGTTTTATATCAAAATATAATAAAAAAATAATTTATCCTGCTTTAATTTGGTTTATTGTTTTTTTTATTTTTCCGCTTTTTATAATTTTTATTTATTCTTTTGCAACCAATTACTTATTTAGCAAAGAATTACATTTTACATTAAAAAACTTTTTATTAATATTTCAGAAAAAACATTATTTGATAATTCTTGGAAGATCAATAAAAATCAGCGTTATCACCACCATTTTTTCAATTTTTTTCTCTTATCCCATAGCTTACTTTTTAGCTAAAAAAACTAAGTTTGACAAAATATTAATAGTAACCTTGATGATTCCATTTTGGATTAATTACCTTATAAGGATTTTTGCATGGAAGCTTTTACTCTCTGAAAATGGTATCTTAAATCAAATACTATTGTCACTAAACATTATTGATAAACCCTTAAAAGTTCTTTACAGCCAAACAGCAGTAATACTTGGATTGATTTACACATATACCCCAATGATGGTTTTACCACTTTATGCAACAATATCGAAAATTGATAATACTCTAATTGAAGCTGCCAGAGACTTAGGCGCTTCTAGGGTAAGAGCTTTTTTTGATATAACTTTTAAGCTAAGCCTAACAGGAATTTTTGCAGGGACATTACTCGTTTTTATACCAGCACTTGGCTCATTTGCAATACCCGCTATATTAGGCGGAACAGATTCTGTTATGATTGGGAACATCATTGAAAATCAATTTTTACATGTTGGAAATTGGAATTTTGGCTCTGCATTTACACTTGCTCTTGCCGGCTTATCAATAGCACTAATTTTATTTTATTCAAAACTTTTTGGGTTGGAATCTATTTATAAAAATAGGGAGTTTTAAAAGTAATAAAAAAAAATAATATAATGCAAAATAGGAAAAACATATTTTTGACAATTTATACAATTATTTTTTACATTTACATTTTTGCACCAATATTTTTAATTTTTATTTTTGCATGGAATAAAGCTGAGGGCTATAATTTTCCATTACAAGGTTTTACGTGGGAGTGGTTTACAAAATTCTTTCAAGATATGAATGCCTTAAAGGCAATAAAAAACAGTATAATTATAGCTTTAACATCAGCCACTATCTCAACTTTACTAGGTGCCTCACTTACTATTGGTATAATAAAGTCAGTTAAAAGACATAAAACTTTTTTACTTACACTCCTTTTACTTCCTGTTCTTATGCCAAGCTTAACTATCGGTATATCTTCGCTTGTTTTTTTTAGAACTTTAAATATTCCACTTGGAATTCCAGTTGTAATTATCTCTCATGTCTCGATAAGCATAAGCTATGTATTTTTAATAATGATGGGTAGGATTGAAGGAATTGATCTTGAAATTCAAGAAGCAGCTCTTGACCTTGGCGCAAACTGGTTTGAAAGCCTAAAAGATGTTGTATTTCCTGTAATACTTCCTGCAGTTCTGGCTGGATGGCTATTTTCATTTATGATTAGTTGGAATGAATTTATTGTTACATATTTTTTAATAGGACCAGAGTTAACTTTACCTATTTACATCTTTTCTCAACTTAGATTTGGAATTTCACCAAAAGTTAATGTTATTTCAGTATTTATTACTTTTTTTACAATATTTATAATTCTATTAATTACAGCTACACAAACAATCTATAAAAAATTAAGAGTGAGGACTATAAATCATTTTGGCAATATTAATAATTAATAAAAATATAGACAAATAAAAAAATTTAGTTTAGAGTAATTTGAACTTTTAATATAATATAATAAAATTACTATATATTAATCTTTTTATATTATATAGAATGGAGGAAAAATTGAATAAAAAAAATAAATTTACAGAATTCTTTAAACTTTTTAGAGTGTTTATAACAATACTGGCTCTTGCTTTAATTTTTGCTTTAGTAATTCCATTAATTTCAGGATGTAAGCAGGAAATACCTAAAGAACTTAATGTTTATGTTTGGGAAGGCTACCTTCCTGACAGTGCAGTAAAACTATTCGAGCAAGAAACTTCTATAAAACTTAACATTACTTTTGCTACAGACAATGCAGTAATGCTCACACTTTTAAAAGGTGGCGGAACTGCAGATATTATAATGCCAACACAAAATCAGGTTAATAGATTTTATGAATCAGACCTTGCCCAACCGCTTGATTTAAAGAAAATAACAAATTATTCAAAAGTATCTTCTGCATTAAGAAATCAGCCTTGGGCTAAGTGGGATGGTAGTAAAATGGGTAGTGGGGATATTTATGTCATCCCTTATGTTTTCGGAACAAGTGGCCTTGTAATTAATACTGAAAAATACACTAAACCTTTAAATGATATTGGCTGGGAAGTTTTATTTGATCCTGAATTAAAAGGCAGAGTTTCTTCAAAAAATGCTCCTGAATCTTTAATGCTCACTTTAGATTTGTTAGGTATACCCAGAGAAAACTTAATTACCGATACACAAAATACCTTAGAAAAAGCTAGACCAAAAGTAATTGAACTTAAAAACAATGTTTTAAAATTCTGGGATAGTGGAGCAGAAATACTTGACTTGTTAAAGAATGAAGAAGTTTGGGTAAGCCATATATGGGATGGTGGTGGAAGAAAAATGATGCAGTTTAACCCAAAATTTAAATATGTTTTACCAAAAACAGGCGGTTTAGGCTGGACTGATACTTTTATGATTCCGAAGTCTGCAAAAAATCCCGTTGGTGCTAATTTATTTATTAATTTTATGCTAAGACCAGATATTGCTGCAATGATTACAGCCGAATCAGGTTATACTACAACTGTTGAAGGCTCTTTGGATTTAGCCAGCGGTATCGATAAAGATCTTTATACATTTTCCCAAGAAGACCTAGAAAAACTCATATGGCAACCTAATTTTTCAGAAGATATTATAGAGGCTTATACAAGTTTTTGGGAAGAAATTTCAACTGTAAAATAGCAGCAAGCTATTCAAATGTAATATCAATAGTATTAAATTATTTAAATGTGAATTACTAAATTTAATATACTTTAATTGGCACCAATGTAATAGGGTTAATATCAATATAATATATTTCAAATAACATATGTTATCTTTGTAATGTTTTATTCTTATTACTGAATATTCTAGTTGTGTTTTATTTATTAGTAAAAAAATTTCAGTATAAATATAAGTTTTTATTTATAAAAATACATGAAATATATAGTTGAAGTTTTAAACCTTACAAAAAAGTATGGAAATGTAACTGCTGTAAATAATATATCGTTTAAAGTAAAAGAAGGAGAGTTTTTTTCAATTCTTGGACCATCAGGGTGTGGAAAGACCACAATTTTAAGAATTATTGGTGGTTTTACAGATCAAGATAGCGGTTCTGTAATAATTGATGGAATTGAAATGAAAAATGTTGCTCCAAACAAGCGAAATACAAGCATGGTTTTTCAAAATTTAGCATTGTTTCCACATATGAATGTTGAAGATAACATAATATATGGATTAAAAAAGAAAAGAATCCCTTCGGATATTATTAAATACCGTTTAGACAATATTTTATCAGTCGTAAATTTAAAAGGACTTGAAAAAAGAAATATAAATCAGCTCTCTGGTGGTCAGCAGCAAAGAGTGGCACTTGCCCGCTCATTAATAATAGAGCCTAAAATACTTTTGCTTGATGAGCCTCTTGCTTCTCTTGATAAAAAACTAAGAGTTTCAATGAGAGCGGAATTAAAAGAAATACAGAAAAAAACAGGGACAACTTTTTTATATGTTACACATGACCAAACTGAAGCACTTACTATGTCTGATAATATTGCTGTAATGAATGCAGGAAATATAATTCAGGTTGGTAGCCCTGAACAGATTTACAATAAGCCTAAAAATATATTTGTTGCAGATTTTATTGGAGCAGGAAACTTCATCTCCGTAAAAAAAATGGAGAAAACAATAAATGAGAAAATAGGATATAAAAATATATCAGTTTTAACTAATCAAGGTGCAAAAATAATTATTAATCAAGACCTCAATAATATTTTTCCAAGTAAAGAAATATATTTTTTCATTAGACCTGAAAAAATAAAAATTAGCTTTTATATACCTAACCAGCAAATGAACAACAACATTAAAGATAAATCAAACAATTTGCAATATAATAACAATTATCATATTAATTATAATAATCAATATAATCCCATAAATCATCCCCTATATAATGACAAATACAACCCCCAATATAATGTATTTTCTGGCAAAATAATATCAAAAACATTTGAAGGACCTGATACAAGAATTAAAATAAATATTGATAATTTAGGAATATTAACCGCAGAAATAAAAAATAGCGAATTAGACAATAAACTTACAGAAGGAAATAAAATTTATGCTTATTGGAGTATAAATGATGGAATACTACTGTCTTCCGATATATAGTAACGAAATACCTATTAATATAAAAACAATATTTAAAAAAGCTAAATATATAAAAATTATGTATAATATAAATTTCAAGTCTATATTTGCAAAAAAAACAATAGATTCATTAAATGAAGAATAAGCGCTACTAATATTTTTAGAGATATCTTCTAAATCTTTAGAAACCTTATTAATATCTTCAATATTTTGACCTACTGACTGTGCCATTTGAAGCAGATTTTGTGAAAGTTTTTTCATATCAGTTGATATGGTTTTAAAATAATTTGAAACTCCTGCAAGAGGTTTTATGCCAAGTATTTCAAATTCAATGGTTTTTGCTATTTCATTTAACGCTTGTGAAGAGTTATTCATCATCTTTGATGCTTCAAACAGAGAGCTTTGAGCATCTTTTACAGTAATAGAAAAATTATTTAAAGCAAGTGAAGTATCGTCTAACAATAGATTAACAGATTCTATATTGTTATTAATAATATTAATAATATTACCGTATTCTGGGCTTTCTTGGCTTATTTTTTCTATGTAATAAAATCCCGCTATACATGGAATAAAGCCACAAACACCAAAAAAAATAATTATTATCGAAAAAATTTTAAGCAATTTAACTTTTATGTGCATTTATGTTATATCCTTTAATAAATATTTAAATTATAAACTTACTAAATACCTAAATATAAAATTAATTAAAAAATTAAACATAACTAAAAAATGTTAAGCTAAATTATAATCAAAATACTAAGAAAGATTAAATACTTTATCTTTATTAAATGCACTTAACACCTTTTTTAAAAGCTGTATTTTTATTTTTGTAAAACCTTCAAACTTGCCTGCATAAGCATCTTCATATTTTCCAAGGTCATAACAAGTTTTATTATCTATATTTATTAAAATTCCAGGCAATCCAATTCTTTCAAAATCCTCAACGTGTTTGATATAAAATGCTTCACAGCACGCACCGCCAAAAAAATTTACTCCACTTTTTTTTAAATTAATTAAAGTTTCTTCAAGATGCTCATAGCTTGTAATTGTGATACTTTTAATATTATATAAATTTAAAAGTTTTATAGCATCACCTATGCTGCATTTTCCACAAAAACTGCAGCCTTGCTTACTTCTATAACTGCAATCTGGAAGCTTCGCACAATAGGGCAATAAAAAAACTTCGATATTTTTCATACAACCAGTATTTTCAACACTGCTCTTTTTATCTTTAATTATTTTGTCTTTAATTATAAAAATGTCTTTTAAGTATTTATTTGGGATTTTGTATTGCCTTAGTTTTAATTTTTCCAAGCATTCCATTATTGAATTTAAAATAATCTCATAAGAAATCCCTTCAATTTTTTGAGGATAATTTATAAAAAACTCTTTTGTGATTTTAATAATATTTTCTTCTTTTAATGGTATATTTTTTAACAAAGACTCCAAGTCAAATATTGATCTTTTTGGATAAGCAAAAAAATCACCTGTAAATATAATATTTTTTAATACATTCCTTTTAAAATTTACTAAAGCATTGCATTTAATAAATCCTGTTGGTGTTTTTTTTATGGATTTAATTGTATAAACGCTAGAAGGACTTTTAATTTTATAAATATGACTGGCGCTTCTAAAATAATTTACTTTTTTATTTAGCCTTTCTTTTTCAATTGATGACAGCTCATCAAAATAATAATCTATTTTTAAATTTTCACAAAAGCCAGCTAAAATATTATTAATTATCTTTTCTCTTTCAGGACAATGTCCAAGTTCTCTTGCAAGCCATGTAATTCTTTCTTTTAATGAACTTATTTCCTTATATTTTAATTTCTCAATTGGGATTTTTAGTGCCCTAAGCATTATATCTATATTTATATCTACTAAAAGAGTACCCTGAAACATAAAAGCATTTTTTATTGAAGTTCCACCTGAACCGGAAATTTTTTTACCATTTACTTCAATATCATTTCTTGGTCTAAAATTAGCATTAAGGTCAAATTTTTGTAGCCCTAATGCCACAGAAGAACAAAAAAGCTTATAATAATCTTCAACCCCAAAAACAAATTTTGAAAAGCTATCCTTACGTGCAAATATTTCCCATCCAATATCTTTTGTTCCCCAGTAAAGAGCGCCTCCACCTGTAATTCTTCTATTAATATCAATTCCATTTTTAATGCAGTATGAAATTCTTATCTCATTTTCAATTGTTTGAAAATAACCTGACAGTACACAGTGGGGATTAAAACTTAAAAATCTTATAGTATCTGGAATTAAGTTTTCTTCCCTTAACTCAAGCAATGCTTCATCAAGAGCCATGTTTTCTGCAGCAGTTAGCTTGCCTGTATCAATTACTCTTATTTTTTTAGCACTTAACAAATTTTCCATTTATTTAAAATTAAAAATTCCATTTATTTATTTATTTAAAATTAAAAATGTTTTAACATATATGCTCTAGAAAATAAAAAAAATTATTTTTAACATTTTCAAAATTTTTAACATTATTAACATTATTAAATAAAATTAACATTATTAAAGTTATTATAAATTTCATTATAAATATTATAAAAAATATTTTTTATTATACCTTAGATTAATTTAATTAAAAAACGCAAATATGAAAGATATAAATTTAAATAGCCTAGAATTAAATAGTCCTGAATATATTCAAACAAGTTTAGCAGCGGCAATATCATTAGGACTTGAGGCAGGAAGTTTTAAAGAACCCGTTACTCTTACAGGCTTAAATTTGCTTCTTACTTATAAAGAGGGCTGTATTGGAAAATGTGCTTACTGCGGTATTTCAGCTTTTAACCAAATAAAAGCTTTTAACCAAATAAAGGAAAAATATGCTTTAAACCAAGACTATAAATTTAAAACAGAAAAAAATGGCAGCTCAAACTACCAATTAAAAGTCAAAACATGTAAATTAGATATAGTAAAATTATCAAATCATAACAATAGAAAAACATTTATAAGAGTTAAATGGCCTGTTTACAAACTTGAAAATGTCTTATCAAGCCTTAAAAAAAATGAGCATAAATTTAAAAGAATATGCATTTCAATGATAACCCATAGAAATGCAATAAAAGATACTATTTTTATAACCAAAGCATTAAAACAAATTACAAATTTACCTATAAGTTTACTTATAACACCTTCCCTTATTAACTCTACCAAACCATTAGAGCAATTTAAAGAAGCTGGAGCTGAAATGATTGGTGTTGCAATTGATGCGGCAACAGAAAAACTATTTGATAAATACAGAGGAAAAGGTGTTGGTGGTCCACACAAATGGGAAAAATATTGGACAGTTTTAAGCTGGGCAATAAAAGTTTTTGGTAAATACAAAGCAGGAATTCACTTAATAATAGGTCTTGGCGAAACTCAAAAGGAAGCTGTTGATACAATTCATAAAGCACATATGCTTGGAGCAAAAACACATTTATTTTCATTTTACCCTGAAGAATTAACTAAACTAAAAGATAAAAATCCGCCAGATTTACTTTCATACAGAAAGATTCAAATTGCAAGATTTTTAATAAATGAAGAAAATTTACCTCTTCAAAAAATACATTTTGATAATGCAGGCAATATTATTTATTTTGATTATGATTTAGAAAAACTTATAAATGATGGTTTTGCTTTTATGACTTCTGGATGTCCTTGCCCTGCAGACAGCAGAATTTCTGCTTGCAATAGGCCTTTTGCCAATGAAAGACCTTCTGAAGTTTTTAGGAACTATCCTTATATTCCCTTGCAAAATGATAAAGATTTAATTAAAGAGCAAATTAAATGTCTAATAAAATAATTTTTGCAGTACCTGGCTCAAAAGTATTTATAAGCAATTATTATAAAAATAAGCCTAACAGTTTTTTAAATATTAGTGTTACAGGCAGTAATTGCAGCCTTTTATGCAAGCACTGCAGAGGACTCCTTTTAAAAGATATGATTGATTTAAATGTTTTTTCTGAAACAAATCTATTTTTGAACAATCTAAATTTTAACAGTTCAAATGACATAAATTATGCATACACCTCACTTTATTTAAACAACATTGAAGGCATTTTATTTAGCGGCGGGTTTAATAAAGAAGGCCAACTGCCATTAAGCGATGAAATTATTCAAAAAATTCTTAGAATTATAAGTTATACAAAAGCCAACTTTAATAAAAACGCTAAATTTTATATGCATTTAGGTTTCGTAAATAAAGAACAAGTACAAAAATTAAGTAGCCTTAAGCTTGATGGGGTTTTTGTAAATATAATTTTAGACAAATATGTTATAAAAAATATTTATAATTTAGAAAACAAAAAGCCACAAGATTTTTTAGAAAATATTAAAATTTTAAAAGCTTCAGAATTAAAAGTTAGCCCACACATAATAATTGGTTTAAAACAAGGTGATATAATTAAAGAATTTGAAGAAGTTAAAAGACTTTCTAAACTTGAAATTGACTCGCTTGTTTTTGCTGTTGCTAAAAATTTATACAAAAATCACAATTTTATTTCTGATAAAAACTTGAGTTTATTAAACGTAAAAAAAATTATTAGGCTTTATGATATTGCAAGGTCTTATTTGCCTAAAATACCTATAGCGTTAGGTTGTGCAAAACCGTCTGGATTGTTTTCAGAAAATCTTGAAATTGAACTTTTAAAAAGAGGAATTGATGTCATTTCTTTTCCCTCTGATAAAACTATAAAATATGCTATTGATAATAATTACGAGCTTAAATTTAAAGAACTTTGCTGCGCTTTTTTAAATTAAAAATAAAATTCCATAATACTGTTATGTTTTCTTAACTAACTTACTGTTATCTTAACTAACTTACTATAGCTTTCTTGATTTTATTCTATTCAATATGTATATCTGATACTGATAAAATTTTGCTAAAAACATAATTCATCGAATAATTTAAAAGCATATCTAACAAATTATATCGACTTTTTGAAATAATATTTGGTTCTCCTGATATACCGCCAAGTTGAGCAGCAATTTTTTCAGCATCCTTATATGTGCCAATCTCATCAATTAGTCCAAGCTCTTTTGCTTCACTGCCAAGATAAACCCAACCTGTTGCTATTTCTCTAACCTTTTCTTCACTTAAATTCCTGCTTGAGGCCACATCAGCTATAAACTGGTTATAAATTTTATAAGTCTGTTTCTTAAACAATTCTTCCTCTTCTGCTGTTAAGGGTCTGTCAGAACTCCCTACATCTTTATATTTTCCATGTTTTATAGTTGTATATTTAATACCAAGCTTTTTATATAGTTCTTCCAAGTTTGGAATCTGCATAATAACACCAATGCTTCCAACTGACGATGTTTTATTTGCAATAATCTTATCAGCAGCACATGAAATATAATAAGCACCTGAAGCGCATATATCACCAACAGATACTACAACAGGTTTTTTTACTTTTTTAAGCTCTTCAAAAATTTCCTGTGAAGCTGCCGCACTACCTCCGCCACTGTTTACTCTAATTAAAATTGCTTTAACAGAGGGATTTTTTTCTGCTTCTTTAAATTGTTCGATCATATATTCTGGGGTTACAACAGCAGAACTAAAAATACCTGCACTAGAAGTCCCAGAAATAACTCCTTCTATTTTTATAAGATATATAGAATCTTTACCTGGAGTAAGTGAAGGTGCAGTTTTAAAAATATTACTTGCTGCGCCGCTAAAAAACCCAAAAAGAAAACAGCCTCCGCTAAGAATAAAAAAAATAAATAAGCCTAAAAATACAAATCCTACAATTTTACCTGCACTGATTTTTCTTTGACCGCTATTCTGTTTATTAATTTTTAAATTATCATCCATTATTTTCTAAAAATAAATCAATTAATTTATACCCAGGATTAATAAAAATGCCACCTTCTTTTGCACTTTCTTCATCAAATCCCTTAAAAGACATTATATCATCAAAATTTTTTAACTTAAACTTTTTCTCACTATCATATATTAAAAAAGGTACCGGTTCAGAAGTATGTGTTTTTAACTGAATAGGTGTTGGGTGGTCTGGCAAAATCATTACTCTAAAGGGCAATCTTTCTTTATTCATTTCGTTGATAATAGTTCTAATAACGTGCTGATCAATTAGCTCAATTGACTTTATTTTACATCTAAGATTACCCTGATGACTGCACTCATCGGGGGCTTCAATGTGGATATATGCAAATTCTTTACCTTCTTTTAACTTATCAACTGCAGCTTTGGCTTTTCCCTCAAAATTAGTATTAATATTTCCAGTTGCTCCGTGCACAAATACCGGCTCAAGACCTGCACAAACCCCTATGCCTCTTATTAAATCAACAGCAGAAATAACAACACCATTTATTCCAAATTTTTTACTAAAATTGTCTAAGTTTGGCTTTGTTGCCCTAGCCCATATCCATATTGAATTTGCAGGATTTTTACCTATAGAGACTCTTTTCTTATTTATAGGATGCTCCTTTAAAAGGGTAAAGCTTTCTTTCATTAAGCCAATTAAAAGCTCTGCTTCTAATTGCTCAATGTTTTCTAATTCAGGAAGATACTTTCCAATTATTTTTCCTGTTATATCATGCGGCGGTGTTAAATCTTTTAACTTTTTATTAATAAATTCATTAAATAAAACTTGCACAAAATTGTTTTTAGACTGAATGAGCTTTTTTTTATTCAAAAGATTATTGCTTGAAAAATTATTACTAGAAAAATCTTTTGCTAATGATATGTCCTTTAATACAATAACATGCCTGTAGCTAATCCCTGGGTAAAACTTAAGTTCTAAATCATTAAAAAAGCTGTCAATCTTATAACTATTTAAATTATTTGCGTTATTAAAATTATATAAATTATTTAAATTATTTAATTTTTTTAAATCTTTCAAATTATTTTTTATAGAACTAATAATAGCATTAATATCTAAATTGTCAGATAAATATTTAATAAGTATTCTTGCCTCTTCTGTAGTAATTTCACCAGCACTATAATCAATCATTTTTCTTTTTTCAAAATTATCTTCTTCAGATAATGTAACTAGATTGCACCTGTAAGTTATGTCGCTATATGATAGGTCAACTCCAATACTTAAAGCTTCAAGAGAAGACCTGCCAGTTGAATACTTTAGCGGGTCAAAACCTAAAACAGATAAATTTGCAGTATCGCTTCCAGGCGCCATACCATCAGGGATAGTTTTAATCAAGCCTACAACACCATTTTCTGCCAAATTATTAATATTTGGTTTAGCTGCTGCTTGAAGAGGAGTTTTGTCTTGTAGTTCTTTTATTTTGTAATCAGCAGCACCATCAATTAATACAATAATATATTTTTTTGTTTTTTGCTTGTTTACCATTTTAGATTTTTTTATTTTTTGCAATTTAGGCCGTTATGTTAAATTATAATATAAAATAAATAACTAAAGATATATAAAAAATAAAAATAAAAAGCTAAAAATTTAGGTATTTTAAAATTTGGTACCTACCTAAATATTTAAAACTTTTTTAACAAAGTCCTTCATTTCTGAAACTTCACATTTATTATTATGTAATATTTTTTTAGTATCAATTCCCTTTAGCGCTTTTGGAATCTCAATTCCAGTAAAGTTTGAAAGTTTTTGTAGCATATCTATCTCATTTAATTTTTTATACTTATCAAAATTTTTATCAATTGCTTTTAAAACACTTGCAGGAAATTTAAAAGGGCTTGCTGTTGAGGTAATTACTGTCTTTACTTTGTCATTAGTCATTTCCTTATATTCATTATATACATGAAAACCAACACCTGTGTGAGTGTCAATTAAATAATTATAATCATAATAAGCTTTGTTAATAGCATTTAGTGTTTGTTCCTCAGTTGCAAAACCTGCCCAGAAAGAAGCCATTTTTTCTTTCATTTCTTCATTTATTTTAAAGTAGCCTTTAGAATTTAAATCATTATAAAGATTTTTCAAGTACTCAGAATTGCAGTCAGAAATATCATAAATTAATCTCTCTAAGTTGCTTGATACTAAAATATCCATTGAAGGCGAAATAGTAAGTTTAAGTTCTCTTCTTTTATCATAAATACCAGTGTTTATAAAATCGTATAAAACATTGTTCTCATTAGAAGCACAAATAAGCCTCTGTACTGGCAAGCCCATTTTTTTTGCATAATATGCTGCAAGAATATTTCCAAAATTGCCAGTTGGAACTAGTATATTTATTTCCTGGCCAATCTCAATTTCTTTGCAGCTAACTAGCTTTAAATATGCATAGATATAATAAACAACTTGAGGCAGCAGTCTCCCTATATTAATTGAATTTGCAGAAGAAAATATATAATTTTTTTCTTCTAATAATTTATTTAGCTGACTATCATTAAAAATTTCTTTAACTCCAGTCTGAGCATCATCAAAGTTTCCTTCAATTGCACAAACAAAAGTGTTATTTCCTTCTTGAGTTATCATTTGTCTTTCTTGAATTAGGCTAACCCCATTATTAGGGTAAAAAACAATAATTTTTGTTCCTTCAACATTTGAAAAACTTTCAAGTGCAGCTTTCCCTGTATCTCCACTTGTTGCTGTTAAAATTACTATTTCTTTTTTTAAGCTTGTTTTATTTGTAGCCTTAATTAATAAATAAGGAAGAATGGAAAGAGCCATATCTTTAAATGCTGCAGTAGCACCATGAAAGAGTTCTAAAAAAAACACGTCACCGACTTTTTTAAGAGGCGCAATTTCTGGTGTATCAAACTTTTCATCATATGCCTTTTCAACACAAAAGTTAATCTCATCATTGGCATAATCAGACAAAAATGCAGATAAAATAAACTTTGCAAGTTCTTTATAATTCAACTCTAAAAGTTTATTAAGCGTTAAAAAATTAATTGACGGAAAACTGCTGGGAACATATAACCCACCATCCTTTGCTATTCCGCTTATTATAGCTTGGGAAGAGGAAACATGATCAACTGATCCTCTTGTACTTTTGTAAAAAAGCTCTTGTGAATTATTATACTCTTGTAAATTGTCATTACCCCTACCATTATTCTTGCTATTATTACTGTTACCATTACTATTAACATTGATATTAATATTATTATTTGCATTAATAATATCATCATTATTTTTATTGTTGTTGCTATTGTTATAGTTATTTTCTTTCATTATTATATGTTTAAAGATTATAGTTATAATATAAAATAGTTATATATAAAATAGTTATAAAAACCAAATGTTTTTAAAAATTAAGCAATTTAAATTTAAATTCATTAAATTCAAATTAAATTTAAATTTAATACACTTAAATTCGAGTTTTAATTAATTTCAATTAATAGGTTAATAGTTCATATCTTCAACTCTAATAATGTTTAATATTTTCTTTACAACATCTAAATTTTCTATTTCTTTTACTGAATCATAAAGATTTTTATTTAAAGTATTGTGTGTAACAAAAATTAATCTTGCAACGCCTTTTATTTCTATCTGTTTTTGTATCATTGATTGTATTGATACATTAAATTTGCCAAAAACTGAAGCTATTTTTGCAAGAACACCAGCTTTGTCAACTACATCCATTAATATATAAAATTTATTTATAGTTTCTAAAAAAGGCATGATTTTTTTATTTTCAAAACAAGTACAACCAAATATTATTTTTTTATTTTGTCTATTGTAATTTCTTGCAATGCTAATTATGTCTCCAACAACAGAACTTGCTGTTGGTTTATCTCCAGCCCCTAAGCCAAAACTCATTACTTCACCAACATAATTTCCATATAAATAGATTGCATTAAATGTTCCTTTTATAGATGACAATATATGAGTTTTAGGGATTAAGGCAGGGTGAACCCTGACATTTATTTGTTTAAATTTTTCAGTGCCTTCAACCTCATGTTCACTTCCAATTGCCAGCAATTTTATCTCATAGCCCAGCTCATCTGCATAAACAATATCAGAAATAGATATCTTTTGAATTCCTTCTCTATAAACATCATTAAATTGAACCCTGCTGTTAAAAGCAATTGATGCAAGAATTGCCAGTTTATTTGCTGCATCTTTGCCTTCTATATCAGATGAGGGATTTGCTTCTGCATAACCAAGTTTTTGCGCCATTGCTAATGCTTCTTCAAAGCTTAAATTACCGTCTTTCATTTTAGTTAGTATGAAGTTTGTGGTTCCATTTACAATTCCAACAATTTTTGAAATATTATTAGAAGCCAATGAAGATTTTAAAGGGCCAATTATTGGTATACCGCCACCTACGCTTGCTTCAAATAAAATATCTACATTATTCTTTTCAGCTTCAGAAAATATTTGTGCTCCCCTGTTTGCAATTAAATCTTTATTTGCAGTAACAACATATTTTCCTTTTTTTAATGAAGCAATTATATAATCAAATGCAGGCTCAATTCCTCCAATAAGTTCAACAACAATGTCAATCTCATCATCATTTATAACTTTATATGCATCATCAGTAAAAGTAACACCGCTGTTTTTAAACTGTGAAATAAAATCTGACTTTAAACTTAAATTTTTTTCTGCAATAGTTTTAAGATTTAACTGCTTTCCAACCTTTTTAAAAATATAATCCCTTTGATGTTGAAGTAACCTGCACACCTCAGAGCCTATATAACCAAGACCAATCAAACCAATATTTATTTTATTTGTTGAATTTATTTTGTTTAATTTATTTATTTCATTCATTTTTATTTCCATTAATAGACATTTTTCTCATCAAAAAGGCTATCATGCTTGCAAAATTCATACTCATAAAGTTTTTTATCTTTTGATACTAAATCTTCATAAGACTGTCTTTCTACCCAAAGCCAGCATTTTCCATTTTCTACTGCAACTACAGCATTTTTTGGCTGACCGTTATAATTGCTTGACATTGAATAGCAGTAAGCACCAGTAGACCCAACTAGTATTAAATCACCTTTTTTTACTTCAGGCAATAAAATATCTTCAATAATTACATCACCGCTTTCACAATGTTTTCCAACAATTGAGTAGTTAATTAGGCTACCCTCTTCTTTATTATTTTTATCACTATTTTTTTCGCTATTGTTATTGTAATTTTTATTATTATTTTTATTATTATCTTTTATTTCATAACCTTCATTAACTATTACATCTCCATCTCTAATTGAGTCAATATAGTAGCTGCGGTTTGCAATCCAAGCCTCGTATTTTGCCTGATAAAGAACTGGTCTTATATTATCTGAAATTCCTCCATCTATTGCGATATAGTTTTTTAATTGAGGAATGTATTTAATATTGCCAACTTCATACAAAGTCACGCCGGCATTTCCTATAATTGATCTGCCTGGTTCTAAATAAACTTTATTTATACTCACTTTATGTTTTTCACTATATTTTTTAATAGCTTTATATACAACTTCAGAAAGCTGTTTTATAGTAGGTGGTTTGTCTTCAGAGGTATACTTTATACCAAGTCCTCCACCTATATTTATCTTATCTATTGTTATTTTTTCTTTATTATTAATTTCACTAATAAAACTTATCATTGTATCTATTAGCTTATCATAAACTTCAATATTAAAAATTTGAGAACCTATATGAGCATGTATTCCAATAAGTTCTATATTTTCAAAACTTAAAGCTTTATTTACAGCCTCATGCGCATATCCTCCATATAACCCAAACCCAAACTTAGATTCAATTGCGCCAGTTTGTATATATTTATGTGTGTGGGCTTTTATGCCTGGAGTAATTCGCAACATAATCTTCTGCTTTATATTTCTTTGATAGGCAAGCTGATTTAATGTTTCAAGCTCATCAAAATTATCCACTATAAAGGTTCCCACTTTATAATCTAATGCAAACTTAATTTCATCTTCTGATTTATTATTGCCATGAAAATATATTTTTTCTGGTTCAAATCCACTCCTTAAAGCTATAAAAAGCTCTCCACCAGTAGATACATCAATAGACAAGCCTAGTTGTTTTATAAGCTGACACATAGCAACTGTGCAGAAAGCTTTCGACGCGTAAATTATCTCTGATTGAATATCGCCATAGTTAAAAGATTCCAGATATTCATTACATTGCTTTTTGATTGTTTCAATGTCAATGATATAAAGAGGTGTTTTAAAAACATTTCTTAGCTCAGTTAATTTACAACCCCCAATTTCAATAACATCATCGTTTGTTTTCTTTGCTGTTATTGGTAACAACATATTTTACTTTTTTCTCCTTTACTACTATGACAAATTATGAAAATAACTTATTTATGCATATATGTTTATATTATACTATTTTTGATTTACGCACTATGATACTACTAATAATATTTTACATTTTTATTGGAGTACTTACACCTAAAATTTTCATTGCGTTTGCCAGCACTACTCTAACTGTTAAAATTAAAATTAATCTATCTATATTTAACTTTTGTTGGTCAATTATTCTATTATGCTTATAAAAATAATGAAATTTATTTGCTAGCTTATATAAATATTGGTTTACTAAATAAGGAGCGTCATTTAAACACGCATCAAGCAGTGTATCTGGGTAAAAAATTAAAAATTTTGCTAAGTCAACTTCATCATCATTTTTTAGATTTAATTCATCATAGTTAAAATTATCTAATATTTTTTTTGAAATACGCTCTAAAAAATCTAAATTATTTAGGAAATCTGAATTATTCAAATCCTTTCCTAGTTCAGATTCTAATAAATTGCTAAATTCAATTCTGTTTTTATCATAAACAAGTTTTGAATCTAAATAAAGCTCTAACATTTTATTAAAAACGTTTGCTATTCTCGCATGTGCATATTGGACATAATAAACAGGGTTAGTATTGGACTTTTTCTTAGCAAGTGCAATATCAAAATCCATTGGTGTATCAAAAGAATTCAAACTAAAGAAATATCTTATTGCGTCCCTGCCAACATCATCAATTAAATCTTTTAGACTAAAAATTTTACCCTTTCTTTTTGACATTTTTACTGCTTTACCTTTTTTTACAAGCCTAACTAATTGGCCTATAATAATTTTTATCTTTTCATCATCAAAATTAAAAGCTTTGCCAATTGCATGTATTCTTTTAACATAGCCATGATGGTCTGCCCCAAGTATGTAAATAAGTTTATCAAAACCGCGAGATTTTTTATTTAATAGATACATTATGTCGGAAGCAAAATAAGTGGGCTCTCCACCACTTCTTACAATTACTCTATCCTTATCATCTCCATATTCTGAAGTCTTAAACCACAATGCACCATCTTTTTCATAAACTAAATTTTTATCATCAAGCTCTTTTAAAATTTTATCAAAATTTAAATTTTTATATAAACTACTTTCTTTAAACCATTTATCAAAACTAACACCCATAGATAAAAGCGTACTAGAAATTCTATCAATCATTATATCAATAGCTAGCTGCTGAAATTTCTCTATACTATCTAAGTTAATATGAGGCTCAATATCAGAATTACTATCTAAATTATTACCTGAACTATTATCTTGTTTAATACCAGCATTAATATCAGAGTTAATATTAGAATTTTTATTTAATTTAATATCTTGCTTAATTTTAGATTCAATGTCAGATTTAACAACTGATTTAACAGCTGATTTAACGCTATGCTTAATATAAAACTTAATATCATTTAAAAATTTATCATTGTATTTACTAATGATTTCCTGAACAACACTCTGAACTAAATTTTTTGGATACCCTTCTTTTGGATAAGTATATTTTATATTAAAAGCTTTTAAGTATAAGCTAATTACACACTCAGTAAATATTTTAATCTGTGTTCCGTAATCATTTACATAATATTCTCGCCAAACATTAAATCCATTTGCTTCATAAATATTGCAAAGACTATCACCAAGAGCAGCCCATCTGCCATGACCTATATGTAAATCACCAGTTGGATTTGCACTAACAAATTCTATCTGTATTTTTATGTCTTGTCCCTGATTTGTTTGACCATATTTTTCTTTTTTTAAGGCTATAATTTTTAACTGCTCAATTAAAAATTTTTTGTTTATAAAAAAATTTATAAAGCCTGGTGCTGCTATTGAAACTTTTTCAGCTTCATCCCACTTACTAATAATAATTTCAACTAAAAGTTCAGCAGCCTTTAATGGACTTATTGACATGAGACCAGCTAAAATAAAAGCAGCATTTGTTGCTAGATCGCCAAGCTGCTTATTTTTCGGGAAATTAATGGAAAGATTTTTAAAATTATTATCATTGAAATCAATATTCAATAATAATTTTTCTTTTATTTCTTTAATAAGCTTGTGCTTTAAGTTTTCAATTATAGGATATGTCTGCTCCATCTATTTTTTTCTTTTCTTAAGTATAATTTAAGATAATTTAATAAATTTAAAATAACCAAGTCATTAAGATTATAACCAAGTCATTAAAATTAAAAAGATAATACTAACATAAAAACATTAAAACTCTTAAAAAATTATTAATATTTTGGAGCCGACGACCGGACTTGAACCGGTAACCTGCTCATTACGAATGAGCTGCTCTACCAATTGAGCTACATCGGCAATTTAATAATATTAGGTTTCATCTTTAGGTTTTATCTTTAGGTTTCATCTTTTTGATTTAATTCATTCTCAGTTGTTGTTTGGCCTATCTCATTTTTTTGCACCATATCAGACTTTAGCTGAATAACTTCATTTGTAACTTCAACTTCAGAAAGAGGTATAAGCAGTTTATTTTCACTTTCAAATTCAACAATAATTGATTTTTTTAAAGGATCGTATCCTGCAACTGCACCTTTCCCAAACTTTGTTTTAACAACAGTTCCTCTTTCAGGAGCTATATCCATAAATTCTTTATATGAATCATACTCATATTTTAAACAGCACATCAATCTACCACAAATTCCTGAAATTTTTAATGGATTTAAAGGAAGATTTTGATCTTTTGCCATCTTAATCGATATAGATTCAAAATCTGTAAGAAAGCTCTTGCAGCATAAATCCATTCCGCATGGTCCCAAACCACCAACAATTTTTGCTTCGTCTCTTACACCTATTTGCCTTAACTCAATTCTAATTTTAAAATAAGCCGCAAGTTCTTTAACTATTTCGCGAAAATCAACTCTTTTTTCAGCAGTAAAATAAAAAATCATTTTACTTTTATCAAAAAACACATGAACATCAACCAGCTTCATGGACAAACCATATTTTTTTGCAAGCTCATTAAATTTTTTAAAACCTTCCTCCTCTTTTAATTTATTAAGTTCAAGAATTGAAAGGTCATACTCAGTTGCTTTCCTTATAATTTTTGAAATATTAGTAAAAGCACTTATATCCTCTTCAGGCTCAGCCTGAATAGATACGACCTCCCCTATCTCTGTAATATTGTCAATTCTACAAATAACTTTATCACCAATATCAAGCTCTATACCAGCAGGATCAAAATATTTTATATTTCCGCTTTTTCTAAAAACAACTCCAACTAAATAAGCCATTTAAAACACCTCAATTTTTTAAATTTCAAACTGTTTAATAAATTTATTCAACCAAACTATTTAATCACTATTTAATCACTATTTTTTTATGTAGTGTCCAATTTAATTGTTTAATCTAATGTTTAGTCAACTCTTTAGTTAACTATTTAAAATTACTTAAAGTGCTATTATTATTTTTTAGTAATTTTTTAGTAATTTTTTAGCAATTTAACTTTCCAATTGATAAAAAAATATTATCCATCAATAGTTCACTATTGGCAAAATATTTTAAGCTAATCCTTGCTTTTTCAATATAAGAAATAACATCAAGAACATCCTTTAATTTTACAGCTGATAAGTTGTTAATAATAAAATCATAATTTTGCTTATAATTTAAAAAAATTTTATCTAAACCTAACCTTGCTGTTATTATATCTTCAAGCCAAGCAGTTATTATATCAAAAACTATATTTAAACCAATATTTATATTTTTTTGAGCTTCTTTTTTATTTTTTTCTAATAGCTCCTTTTCAATTTTCTTTATCTCTTGATTTGTCAAACCTATATTTTTATAATTCTCTAGTATTTCTTTATTTTTTACTGAATTATCAATTTTACTTAGTAAATTCTTTTGAAAATCACTAATTTTTAAAGTTAAATCAAGAGCTAATTTCACAAATCTAGCATCTTCATAGCTCTGTTTTTCTACTGGTAATTTATCATTATTATCATTAGGCTTTCTGTTTATATCTTTATTTTCAATGTCTTCATTTTCAATATCATTAGAAATTATTTTTCTTAAACCAGAATCTATGATATCTGTTATAATTTTTATATCCTCATTTAAGCTTATATTATATCCAGAATTAAAACTTAAATTATAATTATTTAAACCATAATTGTAACTGCTATCCTTTAAGATAAAATCCCATTCAAAAACTATACAGCGGGAAACTATTGTACCAATTACATTTTGCAGGTTTTCTGTAAGTAAAATAAATATCGTCTTACTATCCTGTGGTTCTTCCAAAGTTTTTAAAAACTTATTTGCAGCAACCTTATTTAGCAGGTCAGCTTCTTTTATAATACAAACTTTATAACTGCCTAGCCTTGAACTCAACCCAACAAAATTCTGGATTTCGCTTATTGATTGCGTAAGTATCATATTATTTGAGCCAGTTGGTTCGATAACTAGTAAGCTGTCATATACTTGTTTTAATATATTTCTACAAATATTACAAATACCACAACCTTTTTTAAAGCAGTTAATTGATGCAGCAAAATTTAAAGCAATCTGCATTAAACAATTGATATTTGACCCTGCAAAAAGATATGCATGAGAAATATTTCCGCTGTCAATACTTTGCTTTAAAATTTTTAAATTTGATAAATTTCTGTTTGTTTCTCTTAAAAAATTTAATGATTCAAGCAACATAGTTGTAATTTATTTTCTTAATTTATCTTCATTTAAGTATCTAAATATTTAAATATTAAATAATTTTCTTCTTTTTTAGAATTAGCAAAGTCATACTTTTAACATAATTAGAAATACTGTCTATATCCATCCCTGCATCAATAACTTTAATTCTTTTACTAAATTTTTTTGCAAGCCAAAGATACCCATCTTGTATTTTTTGTTTAAAATCATTTTCTTCAAACTCTATCCTGTCACGTATCTTATCTGCTATGCTGTCTATTCTTTTTTCACTTTCATTTACATTAATTGAAAGTAAAAAAGTTATGTCAGGGACCAATTTTTTTGTTGCCCAAAGACTCATCTTATAAATATCTTTTACTGCAAGCCCTCTAGCAATTCCCTGGTAAACAATTGTTGAATCAAAAAAACGGTCACAAATAACAACTTTTTTTTGTTCTAATGCAGGCATTATTACTTTTTCAACAAGCTCTGCTCTAGACGCCAAAAATAAAAAACACTCTGCAAGTGAAGATATGCCTTTAAATTCAGGATTTAATAAAATTTCCCTAAGACTTTCTCCTAATTTTGTTCCCCCAGGTTCTCTTGTTAAAACTGTTTCAACTCCTAAATTAATTAGATATTTATTTAAAAGCTCTATCTGGGTAGTTTTTCCAGAACCATCAATTCCTTCAAAAGTAATAAAAACACCTTTAATTTTTTTACTAACATTAAAACTATTAAAATTTCTATTATTCATAATTTTTATCCTTAAAATTAACCAAACTATTTAAAATTCTAACTTTTAAATTTATATTTTAACATGTTTATATATTTGTTAAAATTATCATAAAATAAATAAAAATATTATGAATAAAGAAAAAATAAAAAAAATTTTTAAAACTTTATCTTTTAACCTATTTTTCAAATCAATAAGTTTTTTACTGCTGAATTTAGTTTTGTTTTTATTTTTGTCTCTTATTTTAATATTAACATTAACTTCATGCGACCCAACAACACTTGATATTTATACAAAAATTAACTCAAATTCTTCAGGAACTAGAACAATAGATATTGCAGTAAAAACAAAATATCTTCAAAAAGGTGAAATCACTCTTTCAAAAAGTGAATCAATATATGATAAAATACTTTCAATTCTTCCGAAAAGTAAGATTGAAACTTTTGAGCAAGAACAGTATACCCATTTTAAATCAACAGTTGATTTTGATGATATAAATTTCTTGCCACATGTTTCAATAGATAATTTTTCTGAAACACCACCTGAAAGATTTTATGCAAAAATGGAAATAGAAGACCATTTTTTTTATAGTTATTATTATTTTTATGATTATGTTGATATGAAAATAGATGATTCGCTTGTCAAATCACAATCACCAAATGGAGACTTTGCAAGACTTGCGAGCTTTTTTGGAAGCGATGAAGGTCTTTTAAAAATAACATACCAAGTTAAATTTCCAGTAAAAATTATTAAGTCTAACTCTGACTTAATTGGTGATAATAATATTGCAATCTGGAATTTGAAATTTGGTCAAACAAAAAATATTTACATTGAAGGAAAAAGAATAAAATACTTAACATATATTTTATTAGTTGTTCTTGGTCTTATTGGAGCCTTTATAATTTTTTTAATTGTGGTTCTTTCAATAAGTAGAAGAAGAAAAAGAATAATTAAAAAAGATAGGCCTCGTTATTTATATGACAGTTATTTTAAAAAAGATGATTATTTTAGATAATTTTCTTAGTTTAGATAGTTTTAACAACTGGATAAAATTAAATACACCTTTAACACTAAGTAAATTAAAGGAGTTAAAAGCAGGTGACGCTGTTTTATTATCAGGAAAAATTTTGAGTGCAAGAGATGCTGCACATAAAAAAATTGTTTCTGTTCTAGAAAATAAGAATAAAAATTTGGAAAACAACAGCTCAAATAAAGATTTAAAGCAAAAACTACCAATTAAAAAACTACCAGTTAATCTAAAAAATCAAGTAATTTTTTACATGGGTCCTTCTCCTACTCCACCTGGTAAAAATAGCGGAAGCATTGGACCAACAACGTCTTCAAGAATGGATATTTTTACTGAACCTATATTAAAAGCAGGAGCAGCCGCAACTATAGGCAAAGGTAAAAGAAGCCAAGAAACAAAGGAGTTGTTTTTAAAATATAAAGCTGTTTATTTTATTGCGCCAGGCGGAGTTGCAGCTTTACTTGCAAAAAAAGTTAAACAAATAAAGCCAATAGCTTATCAAGAACTTGGACCTGAAGCTATTTACTGTATTGAAGTTGAAAATTTGCCAGTATTTGTTGCTTACGATATTTATGGAGGAGATATTTTTATTAAATGACTGCTTCTGCTCTTCTAGTTGAATGACATCCAAAAAATACAGCAAAAGGCATTGTAGCCATATGACAAGGTAAAAACTCAATATTACATGCAAGCGCAGTTGTTTTACCTCCTAATCCCTGAGGTCCAATACCAGTTTTGTTAACTGCAGAAAGTATTTTATTTTCTAAATTAAAGTATCTTTCATCAGAATTTCTTATATTTAAATTTCTAAAAACTGCCTTTTTTGCAAGGTTTACAACAAGAGAAGCACTTCCACCAATTCCAATCCCTATAATTATAGGTGGACATGCTTTTGTTGCATTTTCTTTTACAAGCGCCACAACAATATCTACTATATCTTCCTGGGGTGTAAAAGGGTTAAGCATATAAAGCCAGGAACAATTTTCACTTCCGCCACCTTTTAAATTTACCTCAATTTTTAATCCTTCAGAATTTTTATACTCATAATTTATTATTGCAGGCAAGTTAGTTTCCGTATTTTTTCTATCATATAAAGGATCTGTTACAATTGACTTTCTTAAATAATAATCTTTATAAACTTCAAAAACTGCTTCATTTAATAATTTATCTAAGTTTGAAAAATCACTTGAAGATAAATCATTAATTATACATATATCTTGCCCAAACCCAACATTTATGTACACATTTCCACAATCCTGGCATAAAGGCAGCTTCTCTTTTTCTGCAATCGCTGCATTCTTTAATATCATCTCAAGAATTATTTTAGCTCTTTGATCTACTTCTTCTTTAAGAGCTGAATTAACAGCAAAAATTATGTCATCAGGCAAGGTAAAATTTGCTTTAATCAGCAGTTGCTTTGTCTTCTTTTTTATTTCTGAAGTTTTTATTTTTCTCATTTTTTCCAGGACATTCGCTATTAATACACAAATCCCAAGGTTTTCTTCCTTTAACAATTACCTTAACTATTGGATAACCACAATGCTTGCATAATTCTTTTGCAGGAATAATCATTCCTTTTTGCGGTAAAGAAAATGTTTGAGTGCATTGAGGGTAATTGCTGCAACCTATAAATCTTTTTTTTGTCTTTCTAGAAACTCTGATCATTAAATTACCGTTGCAATTTTTATCTACACATGAACCAATGATTGTATCTTCTTTAATTGCTTTTTTTATTTCCTGTGATATTTCTGCTTTACCATTTTCTAATTTTACCATTACCTCTTTTAACATCCTTCTTGATTTTTCAACAACTTCCTCTTTAGTTTTTTCACCTTTAGCAATATTGTCCATATCAATTTCAAGCTCTGAAGTCATCTCAGGTGTTGATATCCTTTCTGCATGTTTTTGAAGAATCTTAACAACAGCAATTGCCTTTTCAGATGGGACTAAAGGGTTGCCTCTAATATAACCCCTGCTAATTAAATTTTGTATAATTGTATGCCTTGTGGCTTTTGTCCCAAGCCCAAGTTCCTCCATCTTTTCAACAAGCTTGCCTTGAGTAAAGCGTGGAGGAGGTTTAGTTTGACTTTCATTAAGCATTCTGTCTATGATTTCAAGGATTTCGCCAACCTTTACTTCAGGTAAAATAATATCTTCATGTTTATAATAAGGATAATGCTCTATCCATCCAGCCTTAATAACATAAGAGCCACTTGCAGTAAATATTTCGCCTTCAACATCTAACTTTATTGTTATGCTTTTCATTTCGGCAGGTGGAAGCAATGTACACAAAAATCTCCTACACACCAGCTCATAAAGCTTGTACTCATCTTCACTTAACTTATTTGGCTCAGCTGCAGAAGTGGGGTAAATTGGTGGGTGGTCTGTAGTTTTTTTCTTCCCCTTTGTAGGAATAATTTTCTCTTGTGCCAAAACATCTTTAACAGCATTCTTAAAATCAGATACTCCACTTAACATTGAAGCAACTTTAGCCAAATCTATTGAATTTGGATAAACTGTGTTATCTGTCCTTGGATAGCTTATATAACCATTCATATAAAGATTTTCTGCAGTGCTTATTGTTTTAGCAGCAGAAAAACCAATTGAATTAGCTGCTACAATTAAACCTGTTGTATTAAATGGTATTGGGGGTGAAATACTTTTAATTTTTTCAGAAATATCAATTATCTGGGCATTATTTGTACTTCCTATTTTTTTAAAAACTTTTTCTGCTTCTTCTTTTTTCAGAAATTTCTTTTTATAATGCGTTGCCTCAAATATCTCATCTTTAGAAGTCTTCAATTTTATATTTATTACCCAAAAAGGAGTAGGTATAAAATTTTTAATTTCAAGCTCTCGTTCCACAATTAAGGTTAAAGTTGGAGATTGTACTCTCCCAACAGAAAGAAATTTATCTTTAACCTGATAAGATGCTAAAGAGATAAACCTAGTTAAAACTGCACCCCAAATTAAATCAATGTCCTGCCTTGCTCTTCCAGCAAATGCCAAATTTACATCTATCTTATCAGGATGCATGAAAGCATTATTAATGTCTGTTTCTGTAATTGCAGAAAATCGAGCTCTTTTAACATTAGCTACCTTATTTATCTGTTCTATTACTTTCCAAGCATCATAACCAATAAGCTCACCTTCACGGTCATAGTCTGTTGCAATAATTACTTGGTCAATTTTTTCTGCAATCTTTTTTAAAGCCTGGATTATTTTTTTATGAATTGGCACCTTATCTATTGGAGCATAGATTAACTCAACTGGATCAATCTTAAACCAATTGGCATATTGCTCAGGAAAATCTACTTTTAATATATGGCCTTGAAGCCCTATTACTGCACAATCATCACCATTAAATTTTATATACCACAAAGGAACACCATATATTTTTTCTTCAGTTATTCCGTTACCTGAGAGTATTTTTGCAATTCTTTTAGCTGCTATTTCTTTTTCACTAATAACAAGTTTCAAGAAATCCTCCTGCAATTTAATCTGATAAATTAAGTCTGATAAATTTAATTTGCTAAATTAAGTCTGCTAAATTAAGTCTTGCTAAATTTAATTATAAGTTCATTTAATTTATTTAAAAAACTTCTAATTTACGTCTTCTAATTTATTTAAAATTATAAAAATTATATTATTAATTTTGGTAATGCCATTTATACCATATTTATGTAAAAAATTGTCGTAAATAACTTGTTTCAATATTTACATTATTTTTATATAATTTAATGGCAAGCTAAAGTGAATACTATTAAAAAGAAATAAAAAAAGCAATATTTAAATTTAGTCAGGTTTTTTCTGTTTTAAAATAATTAAAAAAGCGAGCATATAGTGAATAAAAATATAAATATAATCGATAGAATTTTAAAGCTAAAACTGGAAAAGAATGCTGTAATACTTGCTCATAACTACCAAATAGATGAAGTTCAGGATATCGCAGATTTTGTTGGAGATTCATTACAGCTTAGTATTGAAGCATCAAAAACAAAAGCTGATTTAATAGTATTTTGTGGAGTTCATTTCATGGCTGAGACAGCAAAAATAATATCTCCACAAAAGAAGGTTTTAATCCCGGATGCCAACGCAGGCTGTCCTATGGCTGAAATGATTACTGCAAACGACTTGACTGATTTAAGAAAGCAATATCCTGATGCTGTTGTTGTATGTTATGTAAATTCTACTGCTGAAGTTAAAGCATTAAGTGATATATGCTGTACTTCATCAAATGCAGTAAAAGTGGTTAACTCTATCCTCGCTGAAAAACAAATAATTTTTATTCCTGATAAGTACTTAGGAAGTTACGTACAGTCTCAAACAGGCAGAAAAATGATTCTCTGGAATGGTTATTGTCCTACACATGTAATGATAAATGTTAAAAGTATTATAGAGCTTAAAAAATTGCATCTTGATGCTGAAGTTCTTGTTCATCCTGAATGTAGACCTGATGTAATTGAAATCTCTGATAAAGTTTTATCAACAGGACAAATGCTTTCATATGTTAAAAGTTCAAATAAAAAAGAATTTATAATAGGAACTGAAATTGGGATAATACATAGATTAAAAAAAGAAAATCCAGAAAAAATATTTTATCCTGCACTAAAAAATGTTATATGTCCAAATATGAAATTAATTAATGTTGAAAAAATACTATGGGCTTTAGAAGAAGAAAAAGATGAAATTACCTTAACTCAAGAAATAATTCAAAAGGCAAGGTCTTCAATTGAAAAAATGCTTGCACTAAGTTAAACATGTTTTTAAGATACTTAATTAACCCTAAAAACGCAACCAAAATTTATGATTGGTGTGATTGCATAATTATCGGAAGCGGAATTGCAGGGCTTTCTACTGCAATTAGAATCTCAAAACAATTTAACGTAAAAGTACTTACAAAAAGTAACCTTTCTGAATCAACAACATGGTATGCCCAAGGTGGAATTGCAGCAGCTATAAAAAAGCCTGATTGGTGGAAAGTCCATTACGATGACACTATAGAAGCTGGACAAGGATTATGTGACAGCAAAGCTGTAAAAAAACTAGTAAGAAATGCGCCAAAGATGATTGAAGATTTAATTGAATTTGGCATAAATTTTGATATATCTGGAGGAGAAATCAGTTTAACAACAGAAGGAGGACATTCTCATCCAAGAGTTCTGCATGCTGGAGGAGACGCTACAGGTGAAGAAGTTGAAAAAAAACTTGTTAAATTCTCCAAAAACTTTACAAGTATTCAATTTTTTCCAGAATATTTAGTTATAGATATATTAACATTTAATAGTAAGGTCATTGGACTAATAGCGCTTAATCTTAAAAAAAATATTTTGGAAATTCACCCAGCTTCAAACATTGTAATAGCAAGCGGCGGCATAGGGCAAATTTACGAAGTTTCAACAAATCCGCCAATTTCCACAGGAGATGGAATTGCAATGGCTTTTAGAGCTGGCGCTTCAATTAAAGACATAGAGTTTATTCAATTTCACCCAACTGTTTTTAAAACAAAAGACGGGCATTTATTTTTAATCACAGAGGCTTTGCGGGGTGAAGGTGCATATTTAAGAGATAAAAATGGCAAAAGATTTATGTTGGGAAAACATCCTAAAGCTGAACTAGCACCTCGAGATGTAGTTGTTAGAGAAATGGTAAAAGTTATGAATGAGCAAAACATTGATTATGTTTTTTTAGACGCAACCCATATTCCCGAAAAAAAATTAAAGATTAGGTTTCCAAATATAATATTAAAGCTTAAAGAAAATGGACTAAATTTATTTACTGATTTAATAAAAATTTTTCCAGCAGCCCATTACTTAAATGGAGGTATTAAAACTGACTTAAAAGGAAAAACAGACATAGTTGGACTATATGCTTGTGGTGAAACAGCTGCTACTGGCGCACACGGAGCTAACAGGCTTGCAAGTAATTCATTAATTGAAGGACTGGTATATGGATGGGAAATTTCAAAAGATATAATAAATAAATGCAGTAAAAAAAGTTCTCAAAGCGCTCAAAACTCAAAAAAATTCAACCGTTATTTTAAAAAGCTTCTTGAAGATATCCCAACCACCAGCATATTAACTGATAATAAATCAAGTTTAAATTTAGATTTTATTGAGAATCTAGACGAACAAATAAGTGAATTTAAAAAAATTATGAGTAAAAATGTAGGAATTTTAAGAGACAAGAATAGTCTTGATTTAGCAGAAAAATATATAATAAAAAAGTTAAAAGAAATTAATTACAATATAAGTCATTACAATATAAGTAAAATAAATGATATAAAGAAGAATGATAAAATAAAAAGTATAGATAATATAAATATAAATAATATAGATATAGAAGATAATATAGATGATAATATAAAAGGTAAAAATACAGATATTCTTAGAATATTAAATAAAAATAATAAAAATAACAGCATTCTAAAAAATCTATTAGAGTTTATAAATATGCTTACAGTAGGATATTTAATTACTAAGGCTGCAAAAACAAGAACAGAAAGCAGAGGAACTCATCTTCGAAATGATTTTCCAAATAGAGATGATAAAAACTGGAAAAAACATATAATTTTAAAAAATGACTTAGTAATGTATGAATCTGTAACTTGATGTAAAACTAATAAAAAATACTTACAAAACACTTATAAATACTTACATGGATTTAAATTATAGAACAAATTATAAGTTAATAAAAAATGAAATAATTCAGTTAATTAGAAATGCAATCGATGAAGATTTGCAAGGCTATGGTGATATTACATCAAAATACATTATTCCTGACAGCAGTATATCAAGCGCTTATATAATCTGTAAAGAAAAAGAAGGCGCAGTTTTATGTGGAATAGACATTGTAAAATACGTGTTAGAGGAAATTAATTTATCCATTTCTTTTAACAAAAATAAAAATGACGGAGATTTTTTAAAATATAAAGAAATGGTGTGCAATATTTCTGGACCAACTAAAGATTTGCTTGCTGCCGAAAGAACATGTTTAAATTTTCTACAGCATTTAAGTGGAGTTGCAACAATAACATCTAAATTCAGCAAAATTACATCTAAATATAATATAAAAATTGCTGATACAAGAAAAACAAAACCTGGATTAAGAAAAATTGAAAAATATGCCGTTTTTTGTGGCGGTGGTTATAATCATAGATTTGGTCTTTTTGACGGTATTTTAATTAAAGATAATCATATTATTGCAGCTGGTGGAATAAAAAATGCAATTGAAAAAGTTCGTCCACATATTCCTCATCAATTAAAAATTGAAATTGAAGTAAAAAACCTTAATGAACTTAAGGAAGCAATAAATTCAAAGGCTGATATTATAATGCTAGACAACATGAGCCCTAAAGTAATGTCTGAAGCTGTAAAAAAAATAAGAAAAAGTCTTCCTGATTGTATTATTGAAGCTTCAGGAAATGTCAGTTTAGAAACAGTTGAAGAAATATGTAAAACAGGAGTAGATATAATATCATGCGGATTTATTACCCATTCTGCAAAGGCTATTGATTTTTCAATGGAGTTTACCTAATTTTTTTTTAATTTCAGGAATTTTTCTTTCAGCAGCAATTCTTCCAGCCTGAATTATTTTTTCACTTTTTGCAAAATCAAAAAACCCAAATTCACCAACTCTTGGTTCAATTAAAATATTAGCTTTTTGAGCATAACTTTTGACCATTTGAGAATGCATTATGCTTAAACTTTTATCCAATATTGTTTGAATTGACAGTTTTTTTAAGTCTTTATCATTAAGTTTTGTGTCTTTAAGCTTTAATTTTTTTTCATTAACCACTAAATTTTTTTTATTTTTTTTATAGTCTCCATAAAAAGATTCTCTCTCAAAACTTATCGAAGATGCTATTATAAAATTACAATTAAATATTTGTATTGCCTCAGTAGGCAGAGGTTCAAGAACACCGCCGTCAACCAAAAGCCCGCCGTCCTTATAAACAGGGGCAAAAATACCAGGAACGGAAATTGAAGCTCTAACAGCCTCTTTTAGGCTGCCGCTATTTATCACATGTTTTTTGCCCGTTATAATATCAACAGCTACACAGCAGAAAGGTATAACACAGTCATCAAAAGTTTTATTCCCTAAAAATTTAGTTAACACCTCATCTACTCTTTTATCATTTAATACCCCAGCTCTTGAAAGACCAAAAGCTGAAAACAATAAAAAACCTCTCCAGTCGGTTGTTTTTATAAAATTTATAACTTCTTCAAGATTTATTCCTAAAGAATAAATAGCTCCAATAATTGCACCCATGCTACAGCCGCTAATAGCACTAAATTTTACTCCCAATTCTTCCAGAACCTGCAAAACTCCAATATGAGAAATACCTCTTGCAGAACCCCCACTTAAAGCAATACCAATTTTTCTTTTTCCAAATATCATAATGATATTATTATATACTTGTTTTAAGAACTTTGTTTATTTTTTTTATATAGTATAATAAAATAAAAATTAATAAATTAAAAAAATAAAAAATAATTGTTTTATATTTACCCAAATTAGAATTGTTGAATTTATACCCAGATTAAAATTGTTGAATAAGCACACATTATAATTTTAATTAAATAAAACTTTACAAAATATAGTTAAGATTAAATTGTACGATTAAAAATAACTTAAACATAATTACTATTAAATAATGTTAAAAGAAAATCATATTTTTATAACTTTAGCTGTTTTATTAATTTTCTTTATGGCATTTAATATAAGCTGCCAAGAAAATATTAGAAGTGCTGATGAAAGCATAACTAAAAATAACACTGCCATTGATAAAACAAATAATGACACCAGCAGTAGTAGTAGCAGTGCTGGTAGTGGTATTAGCCATAGCAGTATATATAAAGAAGGCAAGGATAAAAGCAAGGATAAAAGCAATGATATAATTATCACCAACAATACAAACAACAATAAATCAAATAATCCAAACAGTAATAATGGCAGCAATGATTTAAGCCATAGCAATGACTCAATTAACGTCAGTGATTCAGGAAGTAATATTACAGACAAGCAAAGGATTTTTTTTAAAAAAGGCTTAGAAGCTTTTGAAAAGAAAGACTATATTTTAGCAGAGTATTGTTTTAATTCAATTAAAGAAGATTACAAGATTTTGCAAGACCACGCTTTATATTACCTAGCTAAAAGTCAGCTTATGCAAAATAAATTTGATCAAGCCTTGAAAAATTATAAAAAGTTAATAGATGAATTTAGCGATTCTATTTTTATCCAAAAAGCATATCTTGAATATGCTGATTTATTTTTTTTAAAAAGTGAGTACACAAATGCAGAAAGCAGCTATCAGGTTTTTTTGAATACTTTTCCTACCTCAGATTATTCTGCATATTGCAGATATCAGCTTGCTGTTTGCCAGGAAAAAAACAATAAATATAGCTCTGCATTTGAAAACTATAAAAAAATTTGGCTTGAAAATCCCGAAAGTAATTATGCAAATAATTCCCTACAGGCAATTTCATCCATGGCAGAAAAAAATATAATAAGCCAATTTACTCCAACCGCTGAACAGATTTATAAAAGAGGTGAAAAATTTTATGCCCTTTATTGGTATGAGAGTGCAATTGCTGAATTTAAAAAAGTAGTTAACGATACAAAAATTAGCCCATCGCTTGAAGCTAAAACTCTTTTTAAAATTGGAATGTGCTATTTTAATTTAAGAAACTATAATGATTCAATTAATTTTCTTTTACAGTGCTACAATAAATATCCATCAAGTGCATTTGCAGATGATTGCTTATATTTTATTGGTAGAGCAACAAGCAGTCAAAACAAAGATTCTGAGGCAATAGCTTACTATGAAAAAATTGTTGAAAAATTTCCTGAAAGCAATTATGCAGATGATGCTCTTTATCGAATAGGCAGGCTTTACTCATCCAAAAACAATATTGAAAAAGCAAAAAATTATTATAAAAAGATTATTGATAATTACAAAGGAGGCGATAAAATTTCTGATGCTTTCTGGGAGCTTGGATGGATTCAGTATAAAAATAATAATTTTGATGAGTCATTTGCAACATTTAAGACAATGGCAGAAAGATTTTCTGCTGGTTATTCTTCAAGTCAGTCATCTGGGCAGTTATTAGAAAAAGCTTTATTTTGGCAGGCAAAGTGTCTATTAAAGGCACAAAAAACTGAGGATGCTGTTGACTTATTAAAAAAAATAGTAAGTTTTAATTCCTACAGCTACTATACATTTGCAAGCAAGCAGGAACTTGAAAAACTTAATATAAACATTACTCTTAAACAGTTAAATAATGATGTAAATCCTTTAAATCCTAAAATAACAGAAATTATTCCAAAAGCTTTCTTGTTTATTAATGCTAAAACTGACAACAACAATAAAAATATAACTAGCGATAAAGCTGACTCCACAACTGACACAAGCGTTAACACCGGCTCTGACACCAATTTCAATACTAATACTGAGCTAAAAACTGATACCAACTCTGGAATTAAATTTAGTACCAACTCTAAAAGTGAGCCAAAAACTGATACAAACTCTGGAACCAACTCTGGAACCAACTCTAACACTAACTCATACAGTAATGCTAGCACTAATACAAACCTCAATGTTAATTCCAATAGTACTTCTGATAAAAATGTTATATTTTCACATGTTGATAAAGCAAAAGAACTTTTATTTCTTGAACTTTATACTAGTGCAGCTTACGAAATAGAAGCAGCAAAACCTCAATTTGAAAAAGATAGCTATTCCATTTTGCAGATTTCTACTCTTTATCTCTTAGCCAAAGATTATATAAATTCACAAAAAATTATAGCAAAATACTACTCAAAGTTAAAAAAAAATTTAACATCTCCTTATCTAGACTACCTTTACTATTTAACTTATCCTTATGGATTTAAAGAGTATATTGATAAGTACTCTAGTGAGTTTAAACTTGACCCTTTATACGTTTTAGCTGTAATTAGAGAAGAATCAAGATTTGACCCAAAAGCAGGATCTTATGCGGGAGCTTTAGGATTAATGCAAATAATGCCTGCAACTGGTAAAAGTATTGCAAATTCTTTAAATATTAAAAACTTTTCAAATGAAATGTTGTATGATCCAGAAACAAATATAAAAATGGGTTGTTTTTATTTAAGCAGACAACTTCAAAATTTTAATCAAAACAAGTATTTTGCTTGTGGTGCTTATAATGGTGGTCCAGGGGCTATGTCTAAATGGATTGCCAGTTATAAAAGTGATGATATAGATGAGTTTATTGAAAACATTACTTATGATGAGACAAGAAATTATATAAAAAAAGTGATGGCTAGCTATTACTTTTATCAATTGCTTTATAAGTAACAGCAATTAAATCACAAATGGCTAATAAAGCTTTTCTTCTCTGGTTTCCGCTAATCGAATATGCAATTTTTTTAGCTTGGTCTAAATAAAAATATAATTTTTCTTCAGTTCTTTTAACTGCACCTGTAACGTCCAGAAGGCTTAATAATTTTTTAAATTCTTCTGAAGTAAAATTATTTTTAGCAATAAAGTTTTTAAATTGTTTTTTAAAATCAGGATTTTCATTTCCATAAATAAAAGGCAAGGTAATATCCCCTTGTTTTAAATCATTTCCAATTGGTTTTCCAATATTTTTTGAACTATTTCTTAAATTTATATCTAATAAGTCATCATTAATTTGAAAAGATATGCCTATTAACTCACCGAATTTTATTAATTTTTCAATATCTTCGTTATTTGACTTTGAAAGAATTCCTCCAATTAAGCAGCTTAACTTAAATAAGGAAGAAGTTTTTTCATAAATTTTCTCAATATAATCATTTTCATTTTGGTTTAACTTTTTTTTCGTTTTTAACTGATTAAACTCTCCCTTTACCAAAAGACTTGCAGCCTTTGATGTTTCTAACAATATTTCTGGTATCTCATAATTACTTAATAAATAAAATGTTTGTGTAAGCAAATAATCCCCTACAAATTTTGCAGTGTCTCTGTCATAAATCTTATGAAGAGTTTTTTTGCCTCTTCTTAGCTCAGATTTATCTATAATATCGTCATGTATTAATGAAGCTGTGTGAATCATTTCAATGGCGGCAGCAGCAGGAATCAAATAATCTAAATTATAATTTTCATTTTTTGCAGAAATTAAAAGTAGAGAAGGTCTAATCCTTTTCCCGCCTGCATTTAAAGTACTTTTTACAGAATTACTCAAAATATCACTAAGGTTTTCAGAAAAATTCTTTAAAAATTCTTCAAGCTTTCTTAAACCATTTTTTAAAAACAATAGTTCAGGTTTAGATTTAAAAATATTTTTAGTATCCTGTAAAAAACTATCATATGCTAAAACTTTTTCCATGGTTTAACTTTTAAAATTAATAAAATTAAAGAAATCTTCGATTTTAAATTTTAATTAAAATAAATAAAATAATATTTTTTAATGATAAAGTTACGTTTATCTTAATATTTTCTCAATAAAAAGTCTTTAATTATATTAAACCAATTAAAACTCCTGTTAAAAAGAGGAAAATCTAGCTCTTTCTTCTCACAAACTGTAGAAAGGCTGTATTTATATGTTTTATCCCTTAAATCACTTAATTTTTTTTCTATTAAATTAGAGTCATTTAATATCATTATATCATCTATCTCTTTCATAATCTTTAGGGCATTTTCTATTCTTTGTTCATTTTGCTTCATTACCTCAAATGTAATAGAACCTGCTTTTGCTTTTAACCTATTAAGTCCAATAGCTGCCTTATATGTCGAAAAAACTAAATCATCTTTTGTAATAAAATCAGATTCATAATTTAATATGTATTTCCAGGAAGGCTTTGTTATTAAATTAATATGTTCTTTTAGGGTTTTTGCTAAAAGTTTATAGCCAAATTTTTCTGGTTCTTCAAATATTCTACTTCCAGGATCTAAAAATGGAGCCATTGGCGAAATAAATGGCATAAACTTAGGATTCCAATTTAATTTTTTATAAAAATCTTTGCAAAAGTCAACGGTTTCTAAAATAGATTCTTTTGTTTGATGAGGCAATCCTGTCATGAAATAAAGATCAAACCTTAAAGCTCCTTTTGAAAGCGCAAAACTTATACTATTGAATAAATCCTCATTTGTGTATGTTTTACCCATAAAGCCTCTTATATTTTCATCATGTGTATCAGGAGATATTTCATAACAAACATTTTTAAACACGCTTGCCGCACTTTCAAAAAACCAATTTTTAGGAGGTTCAAAAAATTCAAAAAATATTTGTATGCTGTTTTCTAATGATTTAGCATATCCAAAAAATTCTTTAACGTAATCTTTGCCTGCGCTATTTAAATCTCCTAATAAAAAAATTGGCGATTTTATATATTTTCTAATTAATCTTATTTCCTCTACAAGCTTTTTTGGTTGGCGAAATGCAGGCTCAATCCTGCTTGCAAACAAATTAAAAGCAAACTTAGAACCTCCACAATTTGCACAAATATTTTTACAGCCACGAACTATAGGAATAGTTGTTATGGGATATCTAAACCAGTCATGAAAAGGCATTATGCTCCGTAAATCTTTATATCTCAAAACTTGCTTAAACATAATTCTGTAGTCAAAATCTATCTCAGACAAGTCCTTTGAAATACATTTGACTGGATTGTTATAGGCTACTGAATTTTTTTTATAAACAAGATTAGGAATTTTTCTTAGGTCTTCTATAATATTGAAATTTTCATATTCATTATCAATCAGGTTTAATATAGTGCTAAAATTTAAAACTTTATTAGAATTTGGAGAATCTTTTGAATCTGAAGAATTTAAAGATGAAGAATTTAAATAATTATTCAAATTTTTATCATTCTTTAAAAGAGTGTTTATTTTTTTCAAATATTTAATCAATAAAAAGAGGGGCTCTTCTGTTGAATCCCCCTGTATAATAAAATCAACACTGTCAAATTTTATTAATTCTTCCCAAAAATAAGATGAGCTAAAACCACCAAAAACTATTGGTATATCGGGGTGATATTTTTTTACAATCTTTGAGATTTCAATTGCTCCCTGACAATGCGGAAGCCAGTGGAGGTCTATGCCAAAAATTAAAGGATTTAATTTTTGAATAAATCTTTCAACATTAAAATTTGGTTCATGGTACATTCTATATGCAATATTTATAATTCTAACGCTTATTCCTCTTTTATTTAGGTAATTTGAAAGAGTTAAAAACCCAATTGGATACATCTCAAAAATAGGAGTTGAGGGAACTAAGTCGCTTACTGGACCAAACATTATACTTTTTTTTCTAAAATCATATACACTTGGAGCATGTAGCAAAATCAAGTCTGGGTCTTTTTTCAATTTTTAATTCACCTTTAGTATTAATTTTCATAGTATTAATTTACATTTAGTAAATATTAAAAATTAAAAATAGATATTACTATAAAAATTATACAAAATAAAAATTTTTTTAAATAAAAAAAATTTAAGCGAGCTTTTTCTTTAATTGTAACAAATTTAATAAACTATAGTTAATAGTTAATTATTATATAAAATATAATATAAATAATATCCAGATAAATTAGTATGAACAATGCAGATAAAACATATAACAATAAACATAAGGCAAAGACACAAAGTAGTGTAGTTAATATGGATATTAAGCATTTTACAAGGGGCTATGGAGAAATAAGTATTAAGTAAATTTAAAAATTACCTTCAAGGTTGTTTCTAAAACAGCTTTTTTGAATGCTTCTTCTGCTTGTTTTAATTCAAATCTTTCAGTAATTAATTTACTTAAATCCAGCTTTTTTGAGGAAGCTATATCCATTGCTTTCCTGTATTGAGCAAGGCTTTGACCTGTTGTTCCAGTTAATATGACATTTTTATAATGTATAATGTTTGAATTTATGCTAATTACATCCTGTCCCTTTGGAAGACCACCAAAAAAATTTATTCTGCCTCTTCTTGAAATAAGTTCTAGACTTTCTTCTTGTGCTTTTTTTGATGGAGCTGCAGTTATAATTACATCTGCACCTTTACTATTACTTTCCTTAAAAACAATTTCTTTTAAATTCTCTTCCAATGGATTTACAATTACATCTGCGCCAAAAGTTTTTGCCTGTTCTCTTCTAGCCAAACTTATCTCACTCACTATAATTTTCCCTGCACCTCTTAATCTTGCCATCATTAAATGCAAAATTCCCATAGGACCGGCACCAATTATTAAAACAACATCCGGAGGTGAAATACTAACTGCTTCAGCTGCGCATACTACTGTGGATAAAGGCTCAACCAGCGAAGCTTCTTCAAAGGTAACATTATCTGGAATTTGTATAACATTTCCTTGAACGATATATTCTGATGGAATTTTCATATATTCGGCAAAGGAGCCATTCATGCTAATGCCAATTGCTTGATAATTCTCGCAGTAATTAGTGTTTCCACTAATGCAATAGTAGCATTGGCCACATCCAATATTTGGGGCAATAGAAACTCTCATACCTTTTTTAAAAGCTTTTATTTTTGGACCAACCTCTTCTATTATTCCTGCAACTTCATGACCAAGTATAATTTTATTGCCTTGAGGATTTTTAAAGTGGCCAAATTTTTTTATTTTTATATCTGTGCCACAAATTGAAGTTGCTTTCACTTTAAGCAAAATTTCATTTTCATTTATTTTTGGAACCGGCACATCTATAATCTCAATTTCACCATTTCCACTGCTAAATACAGCTAACATTTATTTGCTCTCTTTCAATCTTTATTTCTTCATTTAAAGTTATATAGGCTATATAGGCTAAAAATGTAAAAAAAAGCATAAACAATATAAATTAAATTACATTAAATTTTACATGAAATTTTAGTAATGTTGTAATTACAATAATAAATTAACTATAAATATATATCTTGATAAGCTTAAAGTCAATAATAGAATTTATAATTTTAAAAACTTTTAATCGCAACAAAGCAAGTATTTGAAGGAAATGCTCTTACTGGTGATTTAAAGTCTCCATATAAAACATTAACACATCCTCCAATTTCTATATCTTCTTTTGTATTGGGAGAGTTTTTATTATTGTCAAAAAGAAGTTCAAACCATCTTCCTTGATCTAAACTTGCAGTGCTTTTAATTATTTTATTTATTACTTTATCTTTTCTTTAATTTTTGCCCATTCGTCTTTTAAAGTTACGGTTCTATTGAATACTAGACCTTCACTTGTAGATTCTTTATCAACACAAAAGTATCCTAACCTTTCAAACTGAAAAATTTGCCCAGGAATTGCATTTTTTAAAGAAGGCTCTAACTTGCAGTTTTTTATAACTTTCAATGAATCTGGATTTAAGTTATCCAAGAAAGTTTTGCCTTCCTCTACTTTTAAAGGATTTTCAACTTTAAAAAGCTTTTCATATAACCTCACTTCTGCATTAATTGCATGTTTTGCAGATACCCAGTGAAGGGTTGCTTTAACTTTTCTACCATCAGGAGCATTACCACCTTTAGATTGGGGATCATAAATGCAATGAAGTTCAATAACATTTCCTTTATTGTCTTTTTTAATATCTATACACTTTATAAAATAAGCATATCTTAATCTTACTTCCCTGCCTGGTGCAAGCCTATAAAATTTTGAATAAGGTTCCTCCATAAAATCATCTTTTTCAATATAAATTATTTTTGAAAAGGGCACCTTTCTCTTCCCAGCAGATAAATCTTCAGGATTATTTATTGCATCAATTTCCTCTTCAACTTCGTCAGGATAATTGTCAATTATAACTTTCAGAGGATTGATTACACCCATTACTCTCATTGCTTTTTTATTTAAGTCTTCCCTAACAAAATGCTCCAAATACTCAAATTCTACAATGCTTTCAGATTTTGAAACACCAATAGCTGCGGCAAAATTCTTTATTGAATCAGGAGTGTAACCTCGCCTTCTCATTCCTGAAATTGTTGGCATTCTTGGGTCATCCCAGCCGCTAACAATTTTTTTATTTACCAATTCTAGTAAAATTCTTTTGCTCATAACTGTATAAGTTAAATTTAATCTGGCAAATTCTATTTGTCTAGGATGATGTATTTCAAGCTGGTTTATAAACCAATCATATAAAGGTCTATGATCCTCAAATTCAAGTGTACAAATAGAATGTGAAATGTTTTCTATTGAGTCTGATTGTCCATGAGCCCAGTCATAAGTAGGATATATACACCACTTATCACCTGTTCTGTGATGACTTTTATGAAGTATCCTATACATAACTGGATCTCTTAAATTTAAATTTGGTGAAGCCATATCTATTTTTGCCCTTAACACTCTAGAACCATCAGGATATTTGCCTTGGCGCATTTCTCTAAACAGACGTAAATTTTCTTCGACTGACCTGTTTCTGTATGGACTTTCTTTTCCTGGCTCTTTTAATGTTCCCCTGTATTCTTTAATTTGTTCAGGAGTTAAATCACAGACATAAGCTTTTCCCTTTTTAATTAATATCTCAGCATATTCATAAAGCTTTTCAAAATAATCTGAAGCATAGTATTCCCTATCTTCCCAATCAAAACCAAGCCACTTGATATCTTCCTTAATTGAGTCTACGTATTCTTGCTCTTCTTTAGTTGGGTTTGTGTCATCAAATCTTAAATTACATTTACCGCCAAATTCCAATGCAAGACCAAAATTCAAGCATATTGCTTTTGCATGTCCAATATGAAGATAACCATTAGGTTCAGGTGGAAACCTTGTATGAACACTCTTGTATTTTCCAAGTTTTAAATCTTCTCTGATTATTTCCCTTATAAAATCTTTTTTTTCACTAAAGCCCATAATACATAATATTAAGTCAATAACAAAAACACGTTTTTTAAATTTTTTAATTATTTAAGTTTATCTAAGATTATTTAAAATACTAAGATTATTTAAAATAAATATAGGCTAAAGATTTTAAATTTTGCGCCAGCCAGTCTAATTTAAAATTTTCAATTAATTTTTCAATATTTTTTTTAATAACAGCAACTCTATCTTTTACAAACTTTATGCCTTTTAAAACAGGCAGCTCATGTGAAATATCGTTTAAAAACAATTCTAAATCCTTAAAAGTCTTTATCATAACAAAATTATTTGCTAAATCAATAAAATCTTCTACAGAAATTTTTAATTTATCTTCATTTTCCATCAAATTATAACCAATTAAAAAAGAATTTTTAAGGAGCGAATTCGTTTCAATTAGGAGCGTCTCGTTATCAGTAATTAATTTATTTTTAAACAAAAATTCTAACTTATTTTTATTTTTTTCAGTTTCTTTTATTAATTTATTATGCAAAATTAATCTTGAGTTATGGACTAATTTTAATGACTCAAGTATATCTTTAAAAATTAAAAAGTCGTTAAATTCCAGTACATATTTTACTGAATTCGAATAAAATATATCCCCAAACAGTAAGTCAATTATATATCTTTTATAAGTATTTTTTGTCTCAGGATTAACGTTTTTTAAAAGATAAATAAAATCATTTACATTAAAATTGTGAAAGTTTAATCCAACACCAAGCAGTTCAATGCCAGTAATTAGACTAATAAGTTTATCTTTCTTTTTAGAATTAATTCCTTGATTTTTAAAATTAATATCTTGAGTTTTTAAATTTATTAAAGACGTTGGTCTTAAGAGACTCAATATAGTAAATGTATATAAAAAACGTGTATCTAAAAAATTATGAAAATTATAAGAAAATAATTTTGAAATATCTTTTAATTCTAGATCAATATTTTTTTTTACAATATTTATATAACTTTTTAAATAATTTAGCTTTTCCACATAACTTTTAAAATTATCCCCTATTTTTCAACAATTATTTATTTAAACTGCTATTTTTTTAATTATTTCCTGTTTTTTACTGTTTTTTTAGCTATTTATTCATTCTGCTTTACCGTTTATTTATCTATTTATTTATTCTATTTATTCTGCTCTAGCATTTTTTTAATTATTTATACTTTTTTACTGCCTTCTATCCCAAACTCTTTGGGCTTTACCTTCACTTCGTGCAATTGTTCTTGGTTCTTTTAAGCTTACTTTAATATGGATTCCTATAGCAGAATATAGCTTATCTTCAATTGATTTTTCAAAAAACTCTAAATCCATTAATTTTTCATGAAATATATTTTCAGATACTTCAACCCATACTTCTATTTTATCAAGATAATTCTCCCTTGTTAAAACTATCAGGTAATGTGGCTCTAAATCTTTAATCTGCATTAAGACTTCCTCTATTTGTGAAGGAAAAACATTTACGCCTCTAATTATTAACATATCATCTGTTCTTCCCATTGGTGGAGCCATCTTAATAAATGTTTTTCCGCAAGGGCAATTATCAAGATATAAATATGAAATATCTTTTGTTCTATATCTTATTACAGGAAAGGCTTTTTTTGTCAAGCTTGTAAAAACAAGCTCTCCTTTCTTACCATAAGGAAGGGTTTTGCCAGTATCAGGGTCTATTATCTCTGCATAAAAGTGATCTTCATTTATATGTAAGCCATCTTTTGCAAGACATTCACATGAAACCCCAGGACCAATAACTTCACTTAAACCATAACTGTTTAGAGCTGTCATACAAAGTCTTTGCTCAATTTCTTGTCTCATAGGCTCAGTCCACGGTTCAGCACCTAGAAATCCTAGTTTTAGATGAAGTTTTGAAAAATCTACTCCAATTTTTTCAGCAACCTCAGCCATATATAAAGTATAAGAAGGTGTACAGCATAAAACAGTAGACTTAAAGTCCTGCATAATTTTTAACTGTCTTTCTGTATTACCTCCAGAAATTGGAATTACAAGTGCACCTAATTTTTCTGCGGCATACTGAAAACCAAAGCCACCTGTAAACATACCAAACCCATGGCTTACCTGAACAATATCATCTTCTCTTACTCCTGCGTCATACATTATCCTTGCAAGAACTTCTGCCCAAATATTCAAATCCTCTTTTGTATACCCAACAACCGTTGGATTTCCAGTGGTACCAGAAGAAGAATGAACTCTCACAACTTTACTTAATGGAGTACAAAAAAGACCAAAAGGATAATTATCGCGCAAATCATCTTTTGATGTAAAAGGAAGTGTTTCTAACTCTTTTAAGTCTTTAATTTTATCAGGATTTAATCCTGCATCATCAATTCTTTTTTTATAAAATTTATTGTTTAAATAACAATGCTTTAATGTTTTTCTTAAATTTTCTAACTGGACAGATACTATTTCATCTCTTGAAGCTGTAGAAATTTTTGGATCCCAAAACTTTTCATTTTCATTATTTTTCATATCTCAAACATCCTTAATCTCATACATCACTAATCCTAAACTTTTTTAATTTCAAACATCACTAAATCTAAACAGCGCAAATCTCAAACATTTATAATCTTAAACAACCTTAATCTCATATATCACTAATTCAAAATACCCTTAATTTAAAACACACCTAATCAAAATATCCTAATATTATATTTTTTGTCACTTTTATCACTTTATTTATTTGCTATTTATTGCTTAATTTTTGATTTTTACAAAACTTTTACTAATTTACTTATAATAATTTACTATGATAATAAGAAAGATGATAATTTAAGATAATAATTTATAATGATAATATAACTTATTAATGATGATTACTTTTAAAGTGTTTCACCTTTTCTTTTATCAATTACTCTCTTTGCTTTACCTTCACTTCTTTTTATTGTTTTTGGTTCTTTTAATTTTACATCAATATTTATACCAGTAACAGCATATAATTTATTTTCAATTGCAGATTCAAAATTTTCCAAGTCATTTATTTTTTCGGCAAAAACATCCTCTGATACTTCAATCCATAATTCAATTGTGTCAAGATAATTTTTTCTATCAACTACAATAAGATAATGAGGTTCAACTTCCTTTACCTGCATTAAGACTTCCTCTATTTGTGATGGAAATACATTTACACCTCTAATTATTAACATATCATCTGTTCTTCCCATCGGCTTTTTCATTCTTGCATGAGTTCTGCCGCATTCACAAACATCTGTGTTTAAAACTGATAAATCTCTGGTTCTATATCTAATAAGAGGCATTGCCTCTTTAGTAAGAGTAGTAAAAACAAGCTCTCCTTGTTTTCCTGAAGGAAGTTGCTTTCCAGTAGCAGGATCTATTATCTCTACATAAAAGTGGTCTTCTGCCACATGAAGACCTGATTTTTTAATACATTCACAAGAAACCCCAGGACCAATAATCTCACTTAAGCCATAAATATCTATAGCATCTATAAAAAGTCTTGCCTCAATTTCCTTTCTCATTTCTTCTGTCCAAGGTTCAGCACCAAAAACGCCTAATTTTAAGGGCAGTTTTGAAAAATCCACTTTTTTTTCTTTCCCAACTTCGGCAATATGTAAAGCATAAGATGGAGTACAGCATAATACTGTGGAGCCGTAGTCAATCATTATTTTTATTTGTCTTTCAGTTAAACCGCCAGATACAGGAATAACAGTTGCACCTAAAAGTTCAGCCCCGTAGTGAAGTCCTAAGCCACCCGTGAAAAGCCCATAACCATAACTATTTTGAATAATATCATTTTTTCTAACGCCAACCCCATATAAATCTCTTGCAATTAAATTTCCCCACATAGCAATATCATTTGATGTATAACTAACCACTGTTGGATTTCCAGTAGTACCAGAAGAAGAGTGTATTCTAACTATCTCGCTTAATGGTTTTGCAAAAAGACCAAAAGGATAATTATCGCGTAAATCATCTTTTGTAGTAAAAGGCAATCTTGAAATATCATAAAGACTTTCAAATTTATATGGGTTTATGCCATGTTCATCAAAAAGCTTTTTATAAAATGAAACATTTTCATAAACATTTACTAATGTTTTTTTTAGTCTTTTAAGCTGAATTTCAGCAAGCTTTTCTCTTGATAAAGTTTCTACTTCTGGCTCCCAGTATATGCTATCCTTCATTTTAAAACTCCCAGATTTTCAAGTTTTCTTTCTTTTCTTTCTTTTAAGTTTTTTTATTTTTCATTTTTTAGTTTTTATTTAGCTTTTATATTTTATTTAGTTTTTATATTTTAAATATTTTCAAAACTCTTTTCTACCAGTTCTTTTGGCATCTTTTTTGTTCCAAGACTTACAAATATTGTAACCAAGAATGCAAGCGGGAATGCAATAATTATTGGATCCATCGCATTCCATGGATAGCCAAAGATACTTGGTTTGCCAGTAAGAACAACTACCAATTTTAACATTTCAGCATTAGCCTTGTGGACAAAAAACATCCAGAATATACTGGTAACTATGCCAACAACCATACCACTTATAGCCCCAGCTTTAGTTGCACCTTTCCAGAATAGTGCACAGACAAACATTGGCAGAAAAGTTGCAGCACAAACACCAAAAAACAAAGCAGTGCCCCTTGCAATAATACTAGGAGGCAGATAAAAACCTAAAACTATGCTTATGATAATTCCGATGATAATACCAATTTTAGTTATTAATACTCCTTTTGTATTTTTACTTGTAGAATTTAGACCATTTTGCCCATTTACATTTACATTTGCATTTGCATTTACATTTACATTTGCATGTGCATTTGCATTATTTAAACCAACTCTTAACATGTCTCTTGAAAACGAGGTACCAATAACATGAAATTGAGAACTTATTGTAGACATTGCAGCAGCTAAAAGGGTGATCATAAAAATATATACAAACCATTTTGGAAGCGCCATGTTTATAAAAGTTGGAATTATTAAATCAATATTTCCATTTGCAGCTGCAATTGAAACTTTGCCTAAATTTTCCCAAAAATAAACATTTGATAAAGCGCCAACAACAAATGCAACTCCAGTCATTGCAAGAATGAAAATACCACCAATTAAAACTGCTCTATTTAATTCTTTATTGCTTTTAACTGTCATAAATCTAATAGCAAGCTGGGGTTGAGCAAGTACACCTATGCCAACACCTAAAATTGTTGTAGACACTAAAGACCACCAAAGCGGAGACCCTAAAATTGGCATTGTTGTCCATCCCTGATGTCCCCCTTTAACAAGGTTTTCTGGAACTTGTGAAGCAAGACTAGTTAATTCCTGATGTGTTCCTATAAAACCTCCTGGAGTTTTAACATAAGTTAAAACTATAAGAACAATCATCCCAATAAACATAATTGTCCCTTGTAAAGCATCAGTATACATAACACCTTTAAGACCGCCTGCTATAACATAAGCAGCAATAATTATTGAAAATACCATTAGTGCAAGCACAAAATTAACTTGAAGAGTGCTTTCAATAAATCTTGCTGCACCAATTAATACTACACCTGTGTATAATGGCATAAAAACAAATATTACTATACCACCTAATATCTGAATAAACTTTGAATCAAACCTTTTGCCAAGGAGCTCTGGAAATGTATGGGCATCTAAATTTTTGCCCATTTGTCTTGTTCTTTTACCAAAAAGTATAAAAGCTACAGCAATTCCAAGAGCAATGTTTAAAAAAGTAAGCCAAAGCAACCCTAAACCAAATACACCTGCCGCTCCTCCAAATCCTACTATTGCAGATGTTGAAATAAAAGTTGCGCCATAAGATAAAGCCATAACATATGGGTGAATTTGCCTGCCCGCAACTAAAAAATCACCTTCTGTTTTTGTCCCCCTATAACCCAGAAACCCAAGATATCCAACAATTAAAAGATATATTATTATTATGATAGCCAGTACAAAAATGTTCATAAAAAGCCCCTTTCAAAATAATCTTGAAGTAACTTTACTTAAGTAATCTTGTAATCTTGACTTTACTGTTTTATCCTATTTTTATCTTTATATCTTTTACCTTTTATCCCTTTAACTTCTTATCTTTTCTTATCTTTTTGTTATCTTTTATAACGTTTTTTACTGCTTTAACATTTGCTTCTTGTTTTCTATCTGTCTTACTTATCTTTATTCCACATTATTGCTCCATATATTATGCAAAATACAGTTGAAAGGATACATAATATATAGGCTAAAAAAACAGAAACTCCTGCAAATCCTAGCATAGACTCCCCCTTTCTTTTAAAGATTATAATTCCATAATTTCAAAATTTTTATAAATCAAAATATCTAAACTAAACTAATCACACAGCAAAACATTATTGTTTCTTAGCATCTCTTCTGCCTTTTGAATTTCTTTTACACTTAAAACAAGCCTTGTGGCTGCAATTACATAAATATAATCAATATTGATGTTTGCTTTAGCTAAAGTATATAAAACTTTGTAAAGCTCCCCCGGCTTGTCTTCAACTTTAACACAAATTACATCAGCAACATGAGTAGTAAAACCAGCATCTTTTAAGCTTTGCCTTGCCAGTTCAGTATCAGATACAACCAGTCTTAATATTCCATAATCTCTTGCTTCTGTTGTTGAAAAGCCTTGAAGGTTAATATTTTTATCCTTCAAAATTTTTGCGACTTCTGCAAGCCTTCCTGTTTGATTTTCTAAAAAAACAGTTAATTGTTTTATAGGCATTTCCCCTCCTGCCCTAAAAATTTTTTACCTTCTTCAAAAGCCTTTATATTTAAAGAAAGAACTTTTGAAGAAATATTTTGCAAAATTGCTTTTTGCCAATTTTCTAATTTTATTGGCAAAAAACAGGATAACACGCCAAGTAAAACTGTATTTACTACTCTTAAATCATTTAATTCTTTTGCAATTTTTACTGCATCAACAAAAACAACATTATCTGTATAACTTTTAATTTTAAAGTTAATATCTTTTGGATATAATGAATTTTTATTTGTATTTAGTGAGGATGGATAAATTTCAAAATCACTGACTATCATAAAACCATCATTTTTTAATTTATTGATATAACGAAGGGCTTCAAGTTTTTCTAAACCAATTAAGAAATCAGCTTTATTTATTGTAGGTGAAAATACCTTTTTGCCAAACCTTACACTACCCTCAACACTTCCACCTCTTTGGGCCATACCATGTACTTCCGAAACTTTTACATCATAACCTTCAAAAATTGCTGCATGAGCAAGTATTTTTGTAGCTAGAATTATACCCTGACCTCCTACCCCAACAAACAAAACTGATAAAATACCGCCATAATCTAAATAATTTCTTAAATTGTAATTATTGTTATTATTGTCGAATTTTACCATAAAAAAGTTTTATTTTCTTATTTTTTTACTTTTTTTCTTTATTATTTTATTACTATTATCTTATTATTTTTCTTATATTACTTATATTATTAATTACTATTACCTCATTATTTATGTTATTACTATCTATTATCTATCTATTATAATTTTTTCTAAAATTATCATTTGCTTAATTTTCTTTATAAACTTCAATAGCTTTCCACTTGCAAATATCAATACAAACACCACAACCGTTGCATAACAAATTATTAATTAAATATCTATCATCTCTTAACTCAATTGCAGGACAGCCAAATTGGTAACATAACCCACATTTTCTGCATTTATTATAATCAATTAAAACTAAATTATTTTTCTTAGATTTATCCAATAATACACAAGGCCTTCTGCAAACAATTACAGAAAGCTGTTGCTTTGCAAGCTCTTCTTTTATTAACTTTTCCAATGATCTAATTTTATATGGGTCAATAACATGTATACTTTTAACACCAGCAGCTTTTGCAAATTCTTCTGGTTTTAAAGTTTCAGTTAAGTTTCCCATTAAAGTTTTACCTGTTCCAGGATGATCTTGATGGCCAGTCATTGCTGTTGTTTGATTGTCTAAAATAATAATTACACCTGTTGACTCATTATAAACACTGTCTATCAATGGTGTTATACCAGAGTGGAAAAAAGTAGAATCACCAATTACAGAAACTATTTTACCTTTTAGTTCTGGGTTAGCTTTTTCCATTCCTAAAGCTTGCCCTATTCCTGCCCCCATACATAAACAGCTATCTAAAGAATTCAAGGGTGGCAAGACTGATAATGTATAACATCCAATATCACCCATAACTGCAACTTTTAATTTCTTTAATACATGAAAAACTGGCCTGTGTGGACATCCTGCACAAAGAACCGGCGGTCTTGGCGGAAGACTTTCAATAAAAGGAAGACTTTCAACAAAATTATCTGCCGAGGGAAAATTTTCATTACTTGATTTAATTGATTTGAAAAACAATTCATTGTAAACTTTTTGAACAATTTCTAAGTTTAATTCACCATTTATAGGAAAATATTTTTTTCCAACAACCTCAACTGGCAAATTTAATAATTTAATTTGCTCTTCCAAAAAGGGTTCCAGCTCTTCAACCACAATTAAAAAGTTTTTATCAGTTGCAAAATTTGTTATTGCTTTTGCTGGAATTGGATTTGTCATATTAAGTTTAAAAATTGGGTAGTTAAAAAACACTTCACGCGTATACTGAAAAGATATTCCAGAAGTAATAATTCCTACACTTTGATTTTTCATGTAAATTTTTAAATTTTCTTTTTTAGAAGTTCCTGACTCAAAAGTGTCTGGTTTAAAATTATCTAGTTTAGAAGTGTCTGGAATAAAAATCTTATAAAAAATCTCATCTTCTGCCAGATTTTTTAATTGTTCCCACCTTTGTAAAAGCTTTTGATGTCTTAGTCGGGCATAAGCAGGTATCATTACATATTTTTTAGCATCCTTTATATATTTTTTTTGCTCTATATCAATAACACTTCCTATCTTTACTAAAGAGCGGGAGTGGGAAATCCTTGTTGTTGTTCTTACAATAACGGGAGTATCATAATTTTCACTTATATCAAAGGCAAGCTTAACCATATCTAAGGCTTCTTGGCTGTCTGAAGGCTCAAGCATTGGCACCTTTGCAAATTTTGCATAAAACCTGTTGTCTTGCTCATTCTGTGAGCTATGCATGTTTGGGTCATCAGCAGATATTATTACCAAGCCCCCATTTACACCAGTGTAAGAAAGAGTCATAAAAGGATCTGCTGCAACATTTAATCCAACATGCTTCATAGCTACAAGTGCTCTTGCACCAGCAATACTTGCACCTGATGCAACTTCTAAAGCAACTTTTTCATTTACAGACCATTGACAATAAATACTTTTATATTTTGAAATATTTTCTAAAATTTCTGTTGAAGGAGTGCCAGGATAAGCAGTTGCAACTTTTACACCTGCTTCATATGCAGCTTGAGCAATTGCTTCATTACCTGTCAGAAGTTTATAGCTTTGGCTTTCAAAATTTAGTTTTTCATTTTCATTTTTAACTTTCATAAGCACTTATTTTATTAAACATATAAATAAATTAAAAGAAATTAGCTTATTTATTTTTAATTTTTTTTAGGCTAATATAATTCAAAAAAATATAATATTTAAATATAATATTTAATAACTTGTATTATCTAAAAGAAAGATTTTAAATTAGAACAAATTAAGACAAATTAATACAATTGTTTTATTTGGTTTATAATTTTTTATAATTTTTTTAAAATTATATTTATAATATTATTATGGAAAGAATAAAAAAAATACATTTAAGAAAAAGCCAAGGTATAAAAATAATAACTTTTTTTATAATTTTGCTTGCTGCGGCACAAGTTTGGTTTTTATATTCACACTACAAAGAAATAATTACCAAGCTTCCAAAAGATTTATTTGTATCACCTAAACCTATTCCAATTTCAGAATTCATTGTTAACTCTCATTATGTAGCCGAGGATAAATCAAAAACTGAAAAAAACGGAAAAGCTAATGCTGATTTAACTGAAAATTCACAGAACAATAAAAGTGCTTCACTTGAAGAATCAGTAAAAACAATTAAAACCACAACTAATGATACTAATACTAGCACTATAGAAAATAACTCAAACAACCTCAATAACAGTAATCTATCATCAGATAGCACGAGTTCTGGCTCTAATAACACAACTTCAAGCACTGTTGGCTCTAATGAATTTGAGTTAACTGAAATTCAAAAGAAAATTATATTAAGAGTAATGAAGCTTCTTGATGAAAAAGTAGAGTATGGATATAAAGTTTATCCGGACTCTGGTTATCCTTCTGAAAATTTATGGATATCTACCGATGTTATATCAATTGTTTTAAGAGATGTAGGATATGACTTAATGGAACTAATATATAATGATATGCTTGCACATAAAGAAGATTACCCATTAGATAAAATTAAAAAAAGAAAAGATCCTATAAAATATATTGATTTTAGAGATGTTTTTTTCCAAGAAAAATTCTTTAAAAGAAATGCTTTAGAACTAAGCAATGAATACATTATTGGAAATAAAGATAACAATATACAATGGCAACCAGGAGATATAGTCTATTTTCAATTTGATCCTGACAACCCATATATGGATTTAGGCGGTTTTATCTCCTCACGTAAAAATGACCAAGGTGTGCCTTTAATTATTATGATTTCAAAAGAATTGGGTAAAATTTCAGAAGTAGACAAGCTTTTAGAATATAAAGTAGTTGGCCATTACAGATACCCTAACCCTTATGAAGAACAGTAGCAAGGATATTAGCAAAAAATTTACAATAGTTATGACCAACATAAAAAATGTAAATACTATTCATACCTAATGCAACACAAAGCTCATTTACAAAAATTTTAAGTTTTATACAATAATAATTTTTTACTTAGCCAATTCAAAAAAATAAATTTACATATAATGAGCCTTATATTTAAAATATAATCAGTTTATGCTGAATAATTCCCTTATTGTATAAAATAATTGAATTCATTAAGCACAAAATTTTTATATTTTTAAAATCTTAGTCAATTATTCAGCAAGGACTAATTAAATAAATTAGAATAAAGTAATTAATTAAATGATAATAAAGGTAGTTGTAGATAAAATGGTACAGCAAATAAAAGGAGTGACGAAAAATGTTTTTTAAAATTAATGTAAAAAAATCCCAAAAAAAGATTTTTGCTTTTGTTTTTGTTGGGGTTTTAGGGTTGTTGCTTATCTTTTCTATGAGCAGCTGTGTAACAATTAAGATAGATAAGTTAAAAGGCAGTGATAATATTGTTATAAAAGAATTTGATATTGATAGTTTTGAAAGGCTTGATTTTAGTGGTATAGGTAAAATAATAATAAAGCCGGACAATGTTGAATCTCTAAAGGTTGAAGCTGAAGATAATATTATTAAAGATTTACATATATTTAATAAAGGCAATACTTTATTTATAGGTTTTAAAAAGAATATTATTAAAGTTATACCAACTAGGGACATTGTATTTTACTTAACTGTTAAAAACTTAGAAAAAATAAATATTTCTGGCGCTGGCAGTATAGAATGCGATGATATTAAATTAAATAGCCTTTCAATAAATTCAAGTGGAGCTGGAAATATAAAAATGTATTTAACAGCAGAAAAACTTAATATAAATATTTCTGGTGCTGGCAAAATTGAATTGGCAGGTGAAGTTAAAACACAAAAATTAAATATTTCAGGAGTAGGCAATTACTTTGCAAAGGAGCTTGTAAGCAATGATTGTGAAATTGATATAAGTGGTGCAGGAAAAGCTATAGTAAATGTTATTCAGAACCTTGATGTAAGACTTAGCGGTGTTGGTAAAGTTGAGTATTTGGGCAGCCCTTCAGTAGTACAAAATATTTCAGGAGTGGGCGGCTCAGTTCAAAAAATAGAATAATTTCTTTTTTTTTAATTTATTTTTTTAAATATTTTTTAAATTAAAGGTAAAGAGAGAAAGGAAAATAAAATGAAAGAATTAAAAAAAGAAGAGTTGGAAAAAGGAAAAAAAGCTATTGAAGGGCCCATGATTTATTTCTGGGTAATTGCAGTAATAGTTGGTATCAGTCTATTTTCTTTAAATTTTGGTGACTGGATGAGAAGTATTCATATTGGACCAATTGAGATTGGGCTTCCTTCCCAAAATTCCTCATTTCTTTTTCTAGGATTATATGTTGCTGCTCTTGTTGGGTTATATATTAGAAAAGGATGGGCTGTTCCAGTAGGAAGAGCAGGGCTGGTAGTGTCAATGGTTGTATTTTTCCCAGTAGGGACTATCTTTGGTGCCATTTTGTGGAAGAGATTTAATGACCCTTTAGCTAAAAAATACTTAAATTATGAGATTAAAGAAGAGACTAATGAAACTAATTTAAGTGGCAATGGCAATGAAAATCAAAAAAACAATTAAAAAGTATAATTAAATTTATATTGTTAAAAATAATATAGGTAAAAAAATAAAGCTAGCTTGGTTTATTATTTAAATTAACTATAAGTGACATTAGTTACGATATTTATTAAATCTAATAATTGCTAAATGTGATAATAACCAAGCTAGCTTAAAAATTATTATACTTTTTAATAAAATTTATTATTTTTTATTTGTTTTAATGCAATTTATATTTAATATTTTATATAATTTTAACCTTTAATTTAATAGTAGCTTACATTAAAACTGATACCAGAAGGATCATATTCCCAGCCATCCCATTGACCATCACTATCAGTGAATGAACCTGTAAAATGGATTCTAATTTGAAATTTGGTTTTACCATCGTTAATTGCATTCTGCAGCATAGTTTTTAATGCTGCAGCGTTTACAGTAAACGAGCCTGTCCCGCTGCTTGGAAAACTTTGGATTACTGTACCTGAGATCCCAAAATCAGCACCATTAGGAGGACCTGAGCCCCAGTCAATTGTAGTAAACGTTAAGTTGCCGAATACAGTTGATGGTTCACCCCATTTTTTCTTTAAATTAAAGGTAATTGACGCAGAGTCTACTGTTTTTCCTGATAAACTGGAGATATTAAAACAAATAAATCCCTGTACAGGTATATTAGTATTAGTATCACCTGCATATACACAGCCAGGTACATTTACAATTGCACCTCCTTGGGCTATATAACCTGTTTCAGATAATATCACAGGCATTAATTCACTAACAACAGCAGGAGGAAGTGGAGGAAGTGAAACGGTAACAGTCTTTTGCTTTTCGTCACTACCGCCTTTACCGTCTTCAACTTTAACTTTTATCTGGCAGTCACCTTCTGTAGCTGGAGCTGTCCAATTAGTGGGATTGCTAGTGCTGCTTGAAAGTGAACCGCTAGAAACTGTCCACTTATAAGTTAGACTGTCGTTATCCAGGTCTATCGCATTAACTGAAAGAACATAAGTTAACCCTATTTTTGGATTATTATCTGAAATTAAAATTTCCTGAATTTGTGGGTTTCTATTTTCTTCGCCACAGCCCCAGTCTAAGTTTAATGTTGCAGTAGCTGTGTCTACAGAGTTTTTTGCAGTAGCTGTTAAGGTATAGCTTGAACCCCTTGATATGTTTATCTGACATTTATACTCACCCCATGCGCCGCCGCTGTCGTCTTTGCTAAATTTTACAGCTGGCTTTGGTTTGCCTGTAACAATAGCTTTTATTCTGTAATAACATATATCATCGGCTGCAGAATAAGTGGGTCCTTCATATATTTCAAGCTTAATGGTAGGTGCTTCATTTTCTTGACTACTCTCAGTGGTCTCTGAGGTTTCATTTGCTGTTTGGTTTGTTTGTTCTTCGTTTTGTATTGTTTCTGATTCAGATGAAGAAGAAGTTTTTGCTGTATCAGTTTCTTTGCTTTCTTCTTTAGTGCTTTCGGTATCTGTAGATTTTGAAGGTGTGCCACATTGTGTACAAACTGCTGAAATTGTAAAGAAAAAAACTATTAGAAGAACAGATAAAACTAAATAAATATTTTTTTTAGTTTTCTTAAGTTTTTTTGTTTTGGGTATTTATTGCAATTTACCCCTTGCTTTTCTTGTTATAAATGTTGTTTGTAATATTAATTACAAATATATATAAAACAATCATAATACCATTAATAAAAAAAATAAATAAAAATTAAATTTTTAATAAAAACATTGTTTTATGGTTAAAATTATAAAAATACCAATTATAAAAAATACCCATTGTAAAATTTTTATATTTAATAAAGTATGTGTAAAAACATCTTTTAGATAGTGCAATTAATGAAATATTATTATCTTATTATATGAGGCAAAATAAATGTTTGATAATTATGGTATAATAAATAATTAAAAAAAGTTGTTGGGTAAAGGAGTATTGTATTTATGAATAATGCAAGTAAAAATCCAAGTAGAAATGCAAGTAATGAAAGTAATACAAGTAACAATGCAGGTAATAATGCAAGTAATAATACCAGTAACAATACAGATAATAATACAAGTGGTAATGTAAGTAATTATATTGGAATTGGTGCAGATCATGCAGGCTATTTATATAAAGAGCAACTAAAAGAATGGCTTAAAGGGTTAGGTTTTCATGTAAGAGATTTTGGGTTTTATAGTGAAGAATCAAAAAGGGATTATAGCTTTGTTGAGGACTTAGCCCAAGCATTAAACTCTGGGGAAATTTCAAGAGGTATATGTATTTGCGGAACAGGAATTGCTGTTTGTATGTGTGCAAATAAAATAAAAGGTATTAGAGCTGCGCTTTGTAATGATATTTTTACTGCAAGAAAATCAAGGCAGCATAATGATGCAAATGTGCTAACATTTGGTTCAAGGGTTATTGGACTGGAACTTGCAATGGAAATAGTAAAGGTTTGGCTTGAAACTGATTTTGAGGGAGAAAGACACGCAGAGCGAAAAAAATATATTGATTATTTAGAAAGTAAATATTTTTGTTAGATTATTTTAAAATTTAAAAATAAAAAAAGGTTTAATTTATTTTAGAAGAAGGTTTAATTTATTTTAAAACTTAACAAAATTAAAAATATTATTGTTTTAATATCACACTTTTTATATACTATTAAAACAATTAAAAATTTATTTTAAAAATTCTTTATAAGTTTTAATAATTTAGTATATAAATCATAACAGTACTATATTATATACTGTTATTATTATTAAATCATTAATAATAATAATATAATAATAATAATAATAATGATAATGATAATTAATTATATTGCTATTATTTTTATATGTTATTGATAATCAGTTGCAAATATGAGTAATTAAAGGGAGGTTGGTATTTAATTGGTTGATTTAAAAAACATTCGTCAGTCAATTTGTAAAATTGGCAAACTTTTATATGAAAGGGATTTGACAGATTCAAGTGGGGGTAACATTTCTGTTAGAGATGGTAATTTAGTTTATATAAGCCCAAGAAGAGCTGGCAATGATCATCAATGGGAAATACAGGAAGACTCAATAATTGTCACTGATTTATGCAAAGTTCCTATAATTGGCAATGAGGAAATGATTTCTCGTGAGGCGGCAACACATTATTACATTTACCAGAATTTTCCAGATGTTAATGCAGTTATTCATGCTCATCCTTTTTTTATGATGGCATTTGGGGCTGCACATATGGATATACCTGCTGTTAGTGAAGGAACTAGAGCTGTGATAGGGCTTCAGCCAATTACAAATATACCTGAAGTTGTGCCTGGATCTATTGAGCAGGCAGAGGAGATAGTTAAAAATTTTAAAAGAAGAAAGGAAATTGAGCCAGGTTGTGCTTTAATTTGCAATATTCCTTTTCATGGCAGTTTTGCGGCTGGCGCTAATCTAAATGATGCTTTTATGTACACTGAAGTTGCAAATAACTGTGCTAAAATATTGATATATAGGCAGATTATGTTTGGAAATGACCCAAAAGCTGATTTTTCTATACATAAACAATTTACAAAAGAAGATTTTAAAACAATTGATAAGTCAAAAGAAGTATGCAAGCCTGGTTATGTGTACACTGATATTTTTGGAAGGTCCGTAATATATGGTAGTCTTAGTGGTGAAAATACCTCTCAAAATATTTTGAATAATAACCAGCAAAATGTTTCAAGCCATAATAACAGCTTAAAAAAAGAAGATACTCCAAACACTTCTTATAGTATTAATGATAAAAATTTGGTTTCTGCAATAGTAGAAGAAGTACTGCAAAAGCTGAAAATAAAAAAAATATAAAAAAATAAGGAAAAGCCAAGATGATTTTAGAAGAAAAACAAAATAAAAACATTTTTAGAAAAATGGTTTTTTTTGCTAACTGGAAAATCTATATGAAGTCACGATTAGAAGTTCAAAAATACGTAGAGATAATAAATAATGAGCTAAACGGTTTTAATACTGATATCTTAGAAGTACATATAATGACAGATTTTTTATCTTTTGAATATGTTAAGAAAAATTTAAAAGATAAAAATATTAAAGTGGGTGTGCAAGACTTATTTTGGGAAGATTACGGCTCTTTTGCAGGTGAGGTTTCTCCTTTGATGTTAAAAGATTTAGGATGTGATAGCGCCTATATTGGCCACTCAGAAAGAAAACTTTATTTTGGTGAAACAGATGAAAATATAAATAAAAAAATAATTGCATGCTTAAGGAATAATATAACTCCAATGTTTTTCATTGGTGAAACAAAAGAAGAGTTAATGCAGGGAAAAACAGAAGAAGTTTTAAAAAGACAGCTTGCTATTGGATTGAAAGACATTAATCCTAAGTTTATAGAGAAAATAATTTTTATTTATGAACCAAGGTGGGCTATTGGAAAGAAAGATTCTGCAAGCCCAGATTTAATAAGAGAAATGCATTTAAAAACAAGGCAATTAATTGATGAGTTATATAATGAAGTTAGTGTTCGAAATGAAAAAACTGGCAATGAAATAATTGGCAATGAAATAACTAGGAATGAAATTACTGGCAATAAAAGCGCTGGCATTAAAAGCGCTGTAAGAGTTCTATATGGCGGAAGTGTTAATTTAGAAAATTTAAATCAAATTATTTCAATTGACCAGGTTGATGGAGTTGGGGCTGCAAGAGCAGCAATTGAATCTAAAAATTTCATTAAGTTTATAAAAGAAATAGAAAATATAGGATTTTTACGTGCCAGATAGATTAAATGATAAAGCTGTACTAATTATATATAGGTAGTAGCACTGGTATTGGTAAAGGAATGCTATTGTCATAAGTTAGCGTCTCAAATCTGGTGCTTCACACCACTCACTTCTAAGTTTTAGTTTTATTAATCTACCAATTTTTATGTAATTTTTAAAATAATTTTAAATCCTTTATAAACAATTTTACAAATAATAATAAAAAATAAAAAATAAATAATAGTATTTATACTATGCTGCTATAGATAAACAATTATTACTTTTGCTATTTATATACAAAAGTCTTTAGTGCAAGAAGGTTAGCTTAAACCCTCTTTTGATAAGCTCATACCTCTTAGTTTAAACCTACGTGCTACTTTTATGTCTATATTTTTTTCTACTGCAGGCAAGCCAACTTTTAAAAGCTCTTTTGGGATTTTTTCTTTTAGTTTATCTATTGCCCAGATACTATCCATATTTGAATTTATATAAGAGATAAGGGCCTTTTTGTCTTTATCTGTTATAAGCCCGTTTAACTTTG
>CAYLWJ010000138.1:0-2169 GCA_964387355.1 uncultured Actinomycetota bacterium
ATAACAATTTTTGTATATATGGTATTGCTTTATTAAAAAATTATCTGAAGTAATAATACTATCTTCGCTAAATTACAGTATCTTTGCTAAATTAAATAAATTAAAAAAAGTATTTGAAAATTATTTAATAAAATTTTGATCACTTCAAATTTTGAGCACTTCATATATTTAAATTATGAAATTAAATTATGAAATCTTAACTAAAAATTTTAGTATTAATGAAAAAATCTGTAAAATATTTTACCATGTAAGTTCTTTTCTTTTTGTTTGGTATGCAATGTGTTCTATACTGTAACCGCTAAGTGCTGAAACATTTAATGACTTTTTATCAACCTTGTATTCTATTTTCCTGCCTGAATTTTGAATACTCCAGTAAACGAAAGTATTAATAGTTTTACAATACTCAAGCTTAAATAACCCATTTACTTTTATGCCTTCTATTTCAAATAAAATACTGCTGCCATTATCCTCATAACCCTCATCGTTTTTTTGTAACCTTTCAGATATTTCTACTACTTTTAATTTTCCTATATCCCATATCATAACCGGTCCTCTGCCGTATTGTCCTTCGTGAATAAACCCTTCAAAATATGCCCAAGGCAAATAATGGTTATTTCCTAGCACAGCATCGATTTTAGTTATTGTATCCAAAAAGGGATTTGTGGCAAGAGTCCATGATTTTAATATACCGCTTTTAATTTCCAGCCTTAAATCAAAGTGCGGCAATATACTTCTATGCTGCTGCAGAACAAAAATTGGGCTCTTTACAAAAGATTTTAATGACATTGAAAAATCTGTCATTGTAAAATCCCCATTCCAGTATTTTCTTATTTCCAATTCCATCCCAAAAATTACCACCTCTTTAATTTCAAGTAATTATAATTTATTTATTTATTAGCTTATTTGTTTATTTATCTTTCTATTCCTTGTCTAGCCATTATACCTTTTTTAAAATAATGCTTTATCTCACGCATCTCTGTTACAAGATCTGCCAGCTCTATAATTTGTGGATGAACTCTTCTTCCAGTTAGAACAAGTTCAACATTATTAGGTTTTAAGCTTATAAGCTCTACAACTTCGTCCACTGTTAAAAGGCCAAAGTAAAGTGCAATATTTATCTCATCAAGAATTACAATATCATACTCACCGGAAACCAGAACTTTTTTTATTTTTTCAAGGCCGCTCTTTGCAGATTCTATATCACGCTCAGCCGGTGCATTTCTAATAAAACAGCCATTTCCAAACTGCTCAACAGTCACGTTATTTGCTAATTTTTCAAGTGCTTTAATCTCATTATATTTCATCCCTTTAATAAACTGAGCTACATAAACTTTCATATCAAAACCAGCCGCTCGCAATGCAAGGCCAAGAGCAGCAGTTGTTTTGCCCTTTCCATCTCCAGTATAAACTTGTACATATCCATTACTAAGTTTTCCCATAGCTTACCCCCTTTTTAATATTTTGCCTAAAAAATAAAAAATCCCGGCTCTTTTTAATACCGGGAGTAAAAATTTTTTAATTTTATTTAATTTATTTAATAAAAAAAATTACACCCTTTAATCCGAAGAGCTGTAATTATATAAGTATTTGCGGAAAAGTATCCTGGCTTTAGGGACTTTATCCTTTGCCTTCCCGGCAGTAGTTACTGCTAGTGGCTAAATAAAGGATACACACCCTTTTACAGTGGCGGTACCGCTCCGGATTTTCACCGGATTCCTTTTACCGTTATACTGATGTTAAATTTTCAAAAAATCAGTAAAAAATTTAGCTTTGTTTTAATAAAATACATTTGTATAAAGAATATAACACAATATTTGTAAAATATACATATAAAAATTTAAAAAATTCATTAAAGATAAAATTTGTTATTAATATAAAATGGCCCTGTTCCTGCACCTATATCCAAAAGCGTTGATTTATTATCAAGATAACCAAGTACTTTTTCAAGAATTATTCCAGGATAGTTATTATGCTTTAGCTGTATATCATACCACTTTGCAAAATCAAAACGGTAAAATAAATTACAACCAGTTCCTCAAAGTCAAGTAAAATTCCAGAGTTTCTGGTCACGAAAATTCCAGACCCTTGCTAAAAAAATTATATACCTTTACCTCCTTTTTTCTTAATGTCTTTTGTCCTATAGCTTGGACCATTTATATGGATAATAGC
>CAYLWJ010000139.1:0-2295 GCA_964387355.1 uncultured Actinomycetota bacterium
TAGTATGACTTCAAAGGAAAAGAATGAAATTATCAATTGTTATACCTTGCTATAATGAGTCTAAAACTATAAGAGAAATAGTAAAAAAAGTGATAGAAGCTGATATAGCGCCACTAGAAAAAGAAATTATTGTTGTTGATGATGGCTCAGATAATGGGACCAGAGATATTTTGAGAAAAGATATTGAGCCAATTGTTGATAAAGTGATTTATAATCAAAAAAATATGGGTAAAGGTGCTTCCCTTAGAGAAGGTTTTAAAGCCTCAACTGGTGATCTTGTTATTGTCCAGGATGCTGATCTTGAATATGATCCTGATGATTATCATATATTATTAAAGCCAATCCTTGAAGGGAAAGCAGATGTTGTGTTTGGCTCGAGGTTTATGGGTGGTGAACCTCATAGAGTCCATCTTTTTTGGCATTATCTAGGCAATAGACTTTTAACTACACTTTCCAATATGTTTACAAACTTAAATTTAACAGACATGGAAACTTGCTATAAATTGTTTAAAAGAGATATTTTAATGTCTATTGATCTTACAGAAAACAGATTTGGCTTTGAGCCTGAAATAACAGCAAAAGTAGCTAGAATTAAAGGAGTAAGAATTTACGAAGTTGGAATATCTTATTATGGGCGAGGATATGAAGAAGGTAAAAAAATTAATTGGAAAGATGGTTTTAGAGCTATTTATGTCATACTAAAATACGGGATTTTTAGAAGAAGAAATAATTAGGAGAGTTTAAATAATTAGGAGAAGTTAAAAAAGCAATGAATAACAGTTTAAATAACAGCTTAAATAACAGTTTGACTAACAGTTTGAGTAACAGTTTGAATAACAATTATGCAGTTATAGCAAAAAATGTGACTAAAAATTATGTAATACGTCATCAAAAAAATCCAAGCCTTAAAGATACAATATTAAAAGGTAAAGAAAAATATGAGCAGTTTTTAGCTTTAGATGACGTTTCATTTAATGTAGCTCATAGTGAAACTTTTGGAATAATAGGCGCTAATGGTTCAGGCAAAAGCACGCTACTAAAAATCATAGCAAGTGTTTTAAGGCCAACAAAGGGAGAGGTTATAGTTAATGGCAGTGTATCAGCTCTTCTTGAGATTGGAGCAGGCTTTCACCCAGACTTAACAGGAAGGGAAAACATATACCTTAATGCATCAATACTAGGACTTAAAAGAAAAGAAATAAATAAAAGATTTAATGATATAGTTGCTTTTAGTGAGCTTGAGCGATTTATTGATATGCCTGTTAAAAGCTATTCATCTGGAATGTATATGAGGCTTGGGTTTTCTATTGCAATTAATGTTGATCCTGATATTTTGCTTGTAGATGAGGTCTTAGCGGTAGGAGACCAGGCATTTCAATCTAAATGCTATAAAGTTATATATGATTTTGTTAGACGTGGGAAAACCATAATAATAGTTTCACATGATTTGGAAACAATTTCTGATTTGTGCCAGCGGGTGGCTTTTTTAAAAGATGGCAAAATTGTTGAGATTGGCGACTCTATAAAGGTTGTTGCAAAATACAGGGCTTTTGTAGAAGAGCTTGAACGTCAAAGAATAATTCAGCAGCAAAGAGAAGAGCGAAGAAGAATATTTAAATCTGTTATTGAGTCAAAAAGAAAAGTTGTTGATGCAGAAGAAATAGAAAAGCTTTCAAAAATAAGTAGTGGCGGTGAGCTTGATAGCAGGTTTGGGTCAGGTGATGCTGAAATTACAAAAATTGAACTTGTTAGCTCAGAAGATAATAAACCAGTTGATTTTTGCAGATTTGGCGATGATGTTAAAATTATAATGCATGTAAAATTTAATAATACTGTTGAAAATCCAATTTTTGGTATAAGAATTACTGACCATAGAAACAACATTGTTTATGGGACAAACAATAGACTTAAGCAGGTAAAATCAGATATTTATCATAAGGGTGACTATGTAATTGTAACATTTAGGCAAAAAATAAATCTTATAGGCGGCACATATTATGTCTCGCCTTCAGTTGGCAATAAAGACACAAAAACTTATTGCGATTGGGTTATAAATATGATGAGTATTAATGTGATTCATAGAAATATTGCAGAGGGTATTGCTGATTTAAATTCTGAAATTACAATAGGTAAGCTTCAATGATAAGTAAGAATAAGTAATAATAAGTAAGAATAACTAAAAATAACTAAAAATTATTTTTTTATATTTTATGTTAAATGAGCTTAAAATTTTTAAAGATGTTATAGACAGGTTAAATAGAAATAATATTCCTTATATGGTCAGCGGTTCTATAG
>CAYLWJ010000140.1:0-22349 GCA_964387355.1 uncultured Actinomycetota bacterium
TTTTGTGTATTTAAATGAGTAAAATAATTATATATATTACACATAGCATTGCTTTATTGTGATTAAGGTAATTGTGATTAATATATTTAAGTATATTAAGTTTCTACTTTTATAAATAATATTAAGTTCTCTTAAAATAAAAAAGTCCTATTTTTATTAAAAAAAATTTATTTTTTATAACGTTTTTTAAAAATACTTCGTTTTTATAATAAAAACACAAAATTTATAAAAATTTATAAGGAGGAAAAATTATGTGGAAAAAAATTATACTAGGTCTAATCATTGGTACTATTATGTTAACTGCTTCTGCTGGTGGCATATATGCATACCAGAAAAATATAAACCCTTCCGATAATTTAAGAACACAAAGTAAAATTAACGATGCGAATAAAGAAAGAAATTGTAAAGAAATGCATTATGAATATAATAACCAGTATCAAACACAGAATAATTACTGCTATCAACAAAAAAATGAAAATAAATACAATAACGAATACTTTAATAAAAATAATAATCGAAATTGTTTGCAAAATATAAAGTAATTAGGAAAGTAGAGGAAAAAAGTAAAGGAGAAATTAAGAAAATGAAAAAGATGAAATTAAAAGTTAAACTTAGTATAGATATTGCAATGCTTTTAACATTCTTAGTAAATATATTCACAGGATTTGCATTGTTTTTTGGCTTAGTGCATGGAGATGGGGGTGGATACCAATATAGAGGCTCTGCTAAAATTAGCTACTTGAATTTTACTGATTTAGGCAATGATTTAAGCACAAAAACACTATTTAGGCTGTTTCATGATTGGTCAGGGATTTTATTTGTAATTCTAGTACTTGTTCATCTTATTTTAAACTGGAATACTTTGTGGTGTTATTTTAGAAATATTTTAAAAAAGCCTGAATATAAATTAACTAATAGTTCTAACATAACATGTTAGTTATAGAATATATATTATACATAGAAAATCTATTATTATAATATCTATTAATCAAAGGTATGCGTAAAAAATCATAAGAGCTATAAGAAATAATAGTGTAAAAGTATAGAAAATCCGTGAAAATTCTTTCAAGATGCTTATTTTAGCTATTATGAGATAATAAATTAGATAATAAACAAAATAATAACAAATATAATATTATAATTTTAAATATATTATATTAAAAGACAACAAATTTGGTAATATATATAATTAATGTTTAATTCTGGATTTTTTATACTATATATTTTTATAACTTTTATTCATGGATGATAAAGAACTATCAAATTGCATAGGAAATTTTAAAAAAACTGGTAATAACTTATATTTTGAAAAATTATACCGTTTTTTTTTCAAAAAAATATATCGGTTTGTTCTTTTAAATATCTCTGACCATCAAATTGCAGAAGATATAACTATTAATATTTTCTATAATATTTATAAGTATATTACAAAAATACGACTGAATCCCACCAGCTTTAAGCCTTGGATATATAAAATTGCTAGAAACCTGATAATAGATTATTACAGGAAAGAAGCAAAATATAAAAAAACCCAGTCTCTTGAACAATATTTGGAAGAAAAACAAATAAACAGCTCAGAAAATATAGAAAAAATTGATAGCTCTTTTATTATTGAAATATCGGAAAAAAATTTTTCAGATAATGATATTGAGCAACATTTTAAAAATAATGATATTTTAAAAGGACTTCAGTCTCTGCCGGATATACAAAAGCAGGTTTTAATTTTAAGATTTGTAGAGAATTTGGATTATAAATCCATAGGTATAATTATAAATAAAAACGAACAGGCAGTAAGAGCAATTAAATTTAGAGCAATCTCAAAATTAAAGGAGTTTATTGCCAAGTGAATAGTGAAAAACAATTAAACAAAAAAATATTAAAGAAATTTCTAAAACTTCTTGATAATAATGGAGATATTGATACTTGCCTTGCTCAGTTTAAAGACCATGCTGAATTTAAATACCTTAACCAATATGTAGCACAATATGCAGAAATTGTTAAAACTTTTGAAAAATTAAAAAATATAAAAATCAGTAAAGACCTTGAAGATAATTCACTAAAAGATATTTATTTAAAATTAAAAACTGAAAATCTTAAAAATACTAATAAAATACCAAAAAAGGATAAACAGCTCATTATGCTTAGACCAGCTTATATTAAGCCTCTGGTTATTTTTCTTAGTATCTTTATTTTTACAAGTTTTTCTTTTGCTGGAACATTATATGCTTCTGAGAGTTCTATACCAGGTGATAAACTTTACACATTTAAAAGATTTTCAGAAAATATCCAAGTAGTATTTACTCCTTTTAAATACGAAAAAGTACTTTATTTAAAATTCCTTGATAAAAGATTAAGCGAAGCTAAAACTATTCTTAATAATTCTACTTATAATAACGAAAAAGCAGCAGAAAAGCTTTTTTCAGATTTATACGATACATATAAAAAATGTCATGATAGAAAATATCTTGACACAGATAAAGAAATGCAAATACAATCAAAGATAAATGAAATCGAAGAAGGTTTTAGACATAGATATGGTATGAAGAAACGAATTTATTTTAATTTGCCAAATCAAAATAATGCATATAATAATGATAATAGTAATGAAGATAATAATGAAGGTAATAATAAAGGTAACTACGAAGGTGGTAATAAAGGTAGCCATGCTATGTTAAGAAAACAAAATCAATTTGGCAAATAATAAATTTTATTTTTCTTATTAATTTAATAATTAAAAATATAAATTCAAAAGAGGTTAAAATGTTAAAAGATAAACCATTAATAATCCTACCAAACTATAAAAATAGCAGATATAAAGAGATATATCTTGCAGGTGGCTGCTTCTGGGGACTACAAGCTTATTTTGACAGAATAATTGGTATTGAGTATACAAATGTTGGATATGCTAATGGTAAAAGTGAAAAAACAGATTATTATTCTATTAAAGAGACAGGACATGCAGAAACAGTTTATGTTGTTTATGACCCAAACAAAATAACTTTAGAAGAGATTTTAGGATATTTTTTTAATATTATTGATCCAACAAGCTTAAATAAACAAGGTAATGATATTGGCACACAATACCGTAGTGGTATTTATTATATCAACAAGGATGATAAGGAAATCATTGAGGCTATAATAAAAAAAGAACAAGCTAAATATACTAAAAAAATTGTAACAGAAATTGAACCTCTTAAAAATTTTGTTATAGCTGAAGATTATCATCAAAATTATTTAGATAAAAACCCTGCCGGTTATTGTCATATAGATTTAAGTCAAATACCAAAAGAAAAACCAAAAGTAAACCCTCTTGATTATCCAAAGCCATCTATTGATATAATAAAGAAAAAATTAACAGCTCTGCAATATAGTATTACTCAAGAAAATGCTACAGAAGCTCCATTTAAAAATGAATATTGGGATAATAAACAAGCTGGCATTTATGTTGATGTTGTAACAGGAGAACCTTTATTTTTATCAACAAATAAATATAATTCCGGTACAGGATGGCCATCTTTTACAAGACCAATACAATGGGATGTTGTAACTTACCATTTGGATAATTCACTGGGCATGAAAAGAATAGAGGTAAGAAGCAGAAGTGGCAACAGTCATTTAGGACATTTATTTTTTGATGGACCAGCTGAAGAAGGGGGTTTACGCTATTGTATGAATAGCGGTGCACTAAATTTTATACCACTTGATAAAATGGATGAACTTGGATATGGAAAATTTAAAGGTTTGATTAGCTAATGGACTTAGTTAAATAGCATATATAGTTAAACCGTAAGCATATTTAAACAGTAAGTAAAGTTATACAGTAAGTATTTTTTATTTTACAGTTTTCATCTTCCTACTTAGTATAATAAAAAGTAATGAAGCTAAAAAAGCAGTCCCACTCCCAAAATAAAAAGGAACTCTTATATCAATGTAATTCCACATAATGCCTGCAATTAGAGATGAAAAAAAACTGCATATACCAACAGATGTCTGGTATATTCCAAAAGCAGTCCCTGATTTTTCCTGAGGCACTAGCAATGATATATAAGCTTTACCTACTCCCTCTGTTAAAGCCATATATATACCATAAATAGGAAATAAAACCCATATAAAAAGACTTTTATTAATAAAACCAAAAAAGAAATACACTGTTGCAAATATTAAAAGACCCGCAACAAAAACTTTTTTTGCACCAATTTTATCAACAATAATTCCTGCTGGAATTGAGAATAAAGCGTATGTTAAATTAAAAAGAACATAAGCAAAAATTGTTATTTTAATAGCAAGACCTAAATTTTGAGCCCTTAAAATAAGGAATGCATCTGAGCTATTCCCAATAGAAAATATTATACTTATAAATAAAAATATCCTAAATGAAGGATTAACATCTCTCCATCTAAGCTTTACATCACTAAAACAAAGTGCCTTTTTCTTTTTTTCAAGAACAAATATTATAAGAAGAATTATTCCTATAAAGCCTGGTATAGCAGCAATATAAAATACAAGCCTTAAATTGTCATTAAATATTGAAAGAAACATAATTGCAGCAAGGGGACCAAAAACAGCACCAAGTGTGTCAAGCGCTCTGTGAAATCCAAAAGACCTGCCTCTTATATTTTCTTGACAACTTTCTGTAATTAATGAGTCTCTTGCTGAGGTTCTAATACCTTTCCCCAACCTGTCCAAAAATCTTGCAACAAGTACAAGCGGCCAGGTATATGATAAACCTAGAATAATCTTTGAAAAAGTAGAAAGTGAATAACCTGCCATTACAAACGGTTTCCTTTTTTGAAATTTATCAGATATCCAGCCTGAAAACACTTTAAGTATTGAAGCAGTTGACTCAGCAATACCTTCAATTAATCCAACTATAGCAACAGGAGCTCCAAGAAAAGTAGTCAAGAAAATTGGAACTACAGGATAAACCATTTCAGACGCCAAATCATTAAAAAAACTTACCCAACCTAAGGCAAAAACATTCTTTGGCACCTTAAAAGCATTTCTTAGCTTTTTTATTTTATCTAACACTCTTAAAATAATTTTCTCAAATTAATTTCCTAAATTAAAAAAGATTATTAAAATAACACTGTAAAAAATATTATATACTTAATATTATATATTTAATACCATATGTTTACTAAGCATATTTAAATAGTTTTATTTAAACAAGTTTATTTAAAACAGTTTTATTTAAAAAGGTTCGTTTAAAATAATCTGTTAATTTTAAATTTTAAATTTTAAATGATAAAATTAACAATTAAGAAAACGAATAATAGAAATTAAATATAATCTTGATAATTTAGATAATGTAGAGCTAGTAACATTTATTCAAAAAGTAGTCCAAAAATTAGTTATAATAAAAATTAATTATAATAATACATTATAAGATTTTAATAAAAAATGAACTATGAAACCAAATAATCTTATACATGAAAAAAGCCCTTATCTACTTCAACATGCATATAATCCAGTAAACTGGTATCCATGGGAAGAAAAAGCCTTCAAAAGAGCAAAAATAGAGGATAAACCTATTTTCTTGTCAATAGGATATTCTACATGTCATTGGTGCCATGTTATGGAAAAAGAATCATTTGAAGATATTGAAGTGGCAAAATTATTAAATGATACATTTATATGTATAAAAGTTGATCGTGAAGAGAGACCAGATATTGATAAAATTTATATGAAATTCTGTCAAATGCTAACTGGTTCAGGTGGATGGCCCTTAACGATTATTATGACACCTGACAAAAAGCCATTCTTTGCCGCCACTTATATTCCAAAACAAGATAAATATGGAAGAATAGGAATGCTAAATCTTATACCTCAAATCAAAAAATTATGGGTAAATAATAGAAGCCAAGTATTTAAAGCTTCTGACGAAATTACAAAACATTTTTCACATCAAAATCTTGTTAAATTTGAAGGTATGTTAGATAAGTCTATTTTTGATTTGGCATTTGATAAACTATTTCAAATTTTCGATATGACAAATGGTGGTTTTGGTTCATTTCCAAAATTTCCCACCATGCATCACTTATATTTTCTATTAAGGTATTATAAAAGAACTAAAAATGAATTTGCACTTCATATGGTTGAAAAAACAATCAACGCTATAAGGAATGGCGGGATATGGGATCATATAGGCTTTGGCATTCACAGATATTCAACAGACGAAAAATGGATTATACCTCACTTCGAAAAGATGCTTTATGATCAAGCAGCCTTTTCTATTGCTTGCATTGAAGCTTACCAGCTAACCCGAAATAATAAATATAAAAGAATTGCAGATGAAATCTTCACATACATTTTAAGAGATATGACCTCAAATAATGGTGGTTTTTATTCTGCTGAGGATGCAGACAGCGAAGGTATTGAAGGTAAATTTTACACATGGACTGTTGATGAAATTAAAAAAATATTTCCGCAGAAAGAAGCAGAACTGCTTATTGATATTTTCAATATAAATACTATCAATATAGAATCAGGAAGTATTTTATATATAAATAGATCTCTTGAAGACATTGCATCCAAGTTAAACTTAACATTTAAAGAACTAGACAAGTTTTTAAAAAGTTCAATTGAAAAAATGTTTTTAATACGCAGTAAAAGAATCCGTCCATTTAAAGATTATAAAATATTAACAGACTGGAACGGTTTAGCAATATCTGCACTTGCAACTGGTGCAAGAGTATTGGAAAATCATATATATAAAAAAGCTGCAATAAAAGCCGCAGATTTCATCATCAATAACTTGATTACAAAAGAAGGCTCACTTCTACATAGATATGCAGATGGTCAGTCTGCAATAGATGCAAACCTTGATGATTATGCTTTCTTTATTGCAGGTTTAATTGAACTTTACCAAACTACATTTAAACCGTTGTATTTAAAAACTGCTATTGACTTAAATAAATATTTACTTGAAAATTTTTGGGACAATAAATATGGAGGTTTTTATTTTACAAAAATAAATAGCGACCTTGATATTTATAGACAAAAAGACATTTATGATGGGGCAATTCCCTCTGGCAATTCAATTGCATTGCTAAATCTAGTTAAGCTAAGTAGATTTACTGCAGACACATCATATGAGGATAAAGCTAATCAGATTGTTAAAGCTTTTTCAGTAGCAGTAAAAGATAACCCTATAGCATATACTCAATTTATATCTTCTTACGACTTTTTGATAGGACCATCATTTGAAGTTGTAATAGTCGGAAATAGTGATTCAAAAGATACAAATAAAATACTTAATAGTATTAATTCAATATTTTGCCCAAATAAAATTATAGTTTTAAAACCACCTGAAAATATAAATAATAATATAAATACTATTTCAGAAATTAAAGAATTAATACCTTATATTAGCGATATGAAAATGATTAATAAAAAACCTACTATTTATATTTGCTCCAATTTTTCATGCAAAAAACCAACAAACGAAATAAGTGTTGCTTTAAAGCTTTTAACTGAAAATTAAAAGTTATTTTTTATTATTAATAAATTAAATCTTTTTACTTCTGGAAATTTTTTGATTTGTTGATTAACTTATTAATTTTTTTACTTTTTCATCGATTGAAGTAATATCATTTCAATTTCTCCCCTGTAATTTTCAGGATCAAAGTATGCCTCAATTATTCTATCATGAGGTAAAGAGTTAATTCTTTCATTCATAATACGTAAAGCAAGTGAATTTATTTCAATCGCCTTCTGCACAGGCATTCTTTCAGGATTAATATCTATGCCAAAATACTCCTTATAGCCAGCCATTTTCAAAACATAAAGCACAGCTTCAGCCTGCTGCCACTCTACAACACCTATATTTAAATCTTGGTCATAATTACCTATAGGTTGACTATTCCAGTGTGTATTAAATAGTCTTCCTTCTCGTAGACATCTTGCAATTGCATAAGGAGCATCTTCTCCACCCATTCTTATATGGCCAATTTCAGGTTGCATACCTAACAACGGTATTCCTTTAGCAAGTATTTCTTTATTAATTGGATTTTTAAGTTTGGATTCAATGTCTCTGCAAGCTAAGAGCCCATCTGCAGTAGTTCTATAAATATTATTTGGCGCTGGCTCATAAGGTTTAGGTTCAATTGCACATATTACCCCCGGGACATCATCAAGAGCCATTACTACTGCATCTTCAAATCTATCCCACATATCAAAGAAATTAGTGCCTAGCGAATAAGTATATCCATCTATTCCAGGCCAAATTCCAGCATGATGAAGTTTTTTTTCCTTTACAAATTTTAAACAGTTAACTAAAGTTTCAATTGCTTTATCACGGTATTTTTTGATTGGGTTTGAAAGAGATCCAAATTCATATTCCTTTGAATAAAAAATTGCTGGATAGCAAGATTGGAGAACTATACCTGTTTCTTTTTGAAGCCTTTCATATAAATAATAGTTGTCCTCATTTACTTCGTTAGGGTAGTGAGCTTCAATCGCCTTTACACCATATTTAGCCATTTCTGCCGCCATTTCTATTCTTTCAGCAATGCTTTTATTCGGCACATAAGCTTCATGAAATCTACCTCCTCCTGGAGTAAAATACCATATACCCACAGAAATCTTTAAATCTAATTCAAAGCTGTTCATATGTTTTAACAATTCTTCTTTTGATAATTTTTTCTTTTGATAACTAGTATCAATTAATGAATACTCCATTTTCTTACTCCATATTTAAAATTTTATAAAATAATTTATTTTATTATTAAAATATAATAATTTATTATAATATATCAGTTAATTAATGCTGAATAGTCCATTACTTTGTAAAAAACTTGAATTCATTAAGCACAAAATTTTTTAAGTTTTTAAATTTTAGTAAATTATTCAGCAAGAACAAATTAAAATATAACCTCTATTAATAAAATCACTATTTATATACTATCTTTATACACTATCTATACTCTTTTAATGTTTCAATCATGGCAACAACATTTTCAATAGGATTATTTGCTTGAAGATTATGAACAGTAGTAAAAACAAAACCGCCTTCTCTACTAAATATTTCTATATTTCTTTTAACTTCTTCCCTTACCTGCTCGGGCGTTCCAAATGGTAATGTTTTTTGAGTATTAACACCTCCTCCCCAAAAAACTATATATTTACCAAACTCTTTTTTTAGTCTTTCGGGTTCCATATCTTTTGCTGAAATTTGCACCGGATTTAATATGTCAAACCCAGCTTCTATAAAATCAGGTATGAGTTCATAAACAGCCCCGCAGCTATGTATAAAGGTTTTCCATTTAGTATTTTCATGAATCCAGTCATTTATACTTTTATGATAAGGCTTAAACATCTCTCTGTATAATTCTTTTGAAATAAGTAACCCATTTTGTACACCAAAATCTGCCCCAGTTACAAAAACTATGTCTATTAAATTACCAATAGATTGTTGAATTTTTTTATAATTCTCTAAGGCAATCTCACATTGTTTTTCAAATACATTTTTAATATATTCTTTTCTAGTAGCTACTGATACATACCATTCAGTTATATCTCTAATACCTTTTGGGTCTTTCAGTGCTGGTCCTGGCACAAATGCAACATCACCAAAACTAGACTGGATCAGACTGGCTATTATTGAATATTCAGTATTATCATAAAGGCTTTCAGCTTCTTTTTTTATATATTTTAATTCATTATCATCTATCAGCGAGAATTCTTCTAGATTGTCTTCAATATTTAAATTACTGTCATCAATTTTCTTTTGCCGCATAATAGAGTCAAAATAATAGCCTTTTTCAGGCATCTTTGCACTTGGTAGGTAATTTTTATCTCCTTGTGGATACATGTAAATATAACCATCTTTTTCTTTTTCTGTATTGAATTTCTCTGGAACTAACACAGGTGTGCCATCCCACAATCTCCACTCCTTCCAATTTTCATTCTCAAAACCAAAAATATTTTTGCTTCCTTGCAAACTAACAGTATCAATGCCAATTATTTTTTTTAAATCATCTTTTATTTCACCCAACATTTGATATGGTTCTATAACTTTAACTGGTGTATTTGGCTTGTCAAGACTATAATACTGTCTTAATCTATAAATCATACTAACATGTATCCCAGTTGTTAAAGTTCCACCAAAATCAATTGGTAATTTGTCAGGAAATTGATGATTTATTGCACAAACTATTCTCTCTCTGCTATTCATTATATGCTCCTGATATTATCTTAAATGACTTAAAAATAATACTTTGTTATTAATAACATTCATTAAATAACATTTATAAAAAAACTATTAAAATAAATAATCAGAAAATAAAAATCATTTAATTATTACTTTATTATAATCATCAAAACCATTAATCCTAGATTTAGATTGATATACAATAACTTTAAACTTTGTTTTTAATTTTTCCATGGACTGAAGGGATAATTCCCTGCCCATATTTATTACCTCATCAAGATTATCCGGAATAGCTGACCATAGCTCTAATGCAATATTGTAAGTCCTGCCATAGAATGGGAAATTGTAATAACCCCTATAGACCGCCCACATCCATATGTATTTAAAAACATCTACATCCCATTTCATTCCAAAACCTATGCCCTTATCAATATTTGTTATCCCATACCAGCCTTCTTTCATATTTTCAAAACTTACACAGAATGCAGTCCTCAGGTCTGGAGACATTATTTTACTTAAATCGACCACATTACCATTTTTATCTCTAATAAATGGCCATTCAAATTCAACCCCAGTAGGTAATATACTGTTTCCTGAAAAATCTTTATAATAAGTTCTGCCTTTAGTACCTTCTGGAAGGTCTATAACACACTTTTCACTTAAAAAGGGGATGCCTATTGCAGGGTGATGACCCCAAGTAAATTTAAACTCCTCATCACCCTCATTAATAATAGATTCTTCAAATTCAATAACAGGACTATATGACCGTAAAGTTATTATTTTTGTTACAAAAAGAGGTGCCCTTTTCATTCTAACAAAAAATTTTACTTTTATTTTGTCTACTCTATCAATAATTACTTGATAGCTCCAAGGTAAAAAGCATATTTCTCCATGAAGGCCTAAACCTGTTTCTTTATAATTAGTAGGAGAATTTATATTAGGTAAAATTTCTTGCCATCCGCCTTCATAAACATCAAAAAAAGAGCCAACTGGATGTTCTTTTGTAATAGGATTTTTATTATAAGCATTTACTTCTATAGGACTTCTCCACATAAAATCAACATCTAGTGGTTTATAAAGCAGTTCTACAATATCAGTGCCTTTTTCATACATAACCAATATTCTTAAAAGTTCATTTTCAAGTATCAAACTTTTAAAACCATTAAACTCAATCTCATTAATCCTACAGCCGTAATTCCTATTATGGTGATAAAAATTATTGTAAGTATTCATTTTCATTTAAGCCTTTATCAAGTTCTCCTTTCTTAATATAAAAATTATGCAATTCCCTAATAATTTCCTTGATTTTAGACTCTTGTTCTTCAGTTAGTTTTATGCTGACTTCATGTTCAGCAAGAATTTTTTTCATTTTTTGTTCTGCATAATAAATGCAGTCTCTTTTCCCAGTTTTTTCCCATTCTGGGTAAGTTAAAATATCAGCATATTTTTGTACATATTGTTCTTTTTCCCACCATTTATATGTATGTTTTTTATCAAGAAAATGACCAGGGACTGGGCCAACTTCATTTATAAGATCTAAAGCAAGTGTTTCTTCATTTACATCTATTCCTTCTATAAAACGACCAATCATACCAGCAAGATCATCGTCAAGTATAGATTGAATTGGACTATGTGCTATTTCACCATATACACCACCAAACAAATGAACAGAACTAGCACCAGAAATTGCTGATAAAATTGCTGGTAGTGCATGCTCTATACCATTTTGGTAATCAATTATTTTTGAATTTGTAAAAACTGAAGCAGTATTCCTACAAGGCACACCATAATCTCTCCATATTTGGTTATTTGCAACGTTAAACAATGCACTTGCAATATTTCCAAAATAAGGTGCACCGGTTCTCATATTTTGAGGATTAGGAAAACCCCAAACAAATACTCTGGAATAAGGTTTCTTAAGTTGAGTTATTACTATACCTGCTATAAGCTCAGCATTAAATTCTGAAATAGCCCCAGCTATAGTTGCTGGTGCTGTAGCACCCATAACTGAACCAGTATCTACACCAACAGGAAAGCCATATTCAATTGTCTTTAAGCCTGCCTCGACTGCGAATTCGCTTAAAGTTAAAGGAGAAGAAACCATAAAAGCAGGACACATAATTTCACAACCAGCTGCTTGAGCAATTCTAAAATTAAATTCCCAATTATAATTTGCAAAACATAAACCCGTAAACTTTGTTGAATATTTCAAGTTTTGAACAAAACCCATAGTCATTTTCATTACTTCTGGAACCCCCATATAACCAAAATATGGAGTGTAACAACTAAACCAGTCGTGATTTTCCAAAGCATCAAGTACTCTAACAGCGTCAATATATTCTTGTTTAGTAGCAGTTCTATGCTCACCAGTTCTCGGGTCAACTATGTCCATTCCCGGTGAACTCTTAAAATATACAGTGTTACCACCAAAAATGAGATCATTTTTTGGATCCCTAGCTTTTACTCTAAAACTTGATGGACACCGTCTTATACATTCTTCAACAAGCCCCTCAGGAAATCTAACTCGTTTAGTATCAAAATCAACTATACAGTCATTTTGCTTAAGCAATTTTAAAGCACCATCATGCTCAATAGTCATTCCAGTTTCTTTTAAAATATCAAGAGTATTTTTCTTTATTTGTTCTACTTCTTCCTTACTTAATATTTCTAATGGTGGAAATTTTCTAACATAACCTTTTCTAGCCATTTGAATATTCCTCCTAAGCTTTTAATATTTAATTAAGCATCTTTTATTATAACTTTTTAATTAAACACTAAGTTAAAATTTAAAAATTGTTAATCAAACTACTATATTTACAACTTTTAACTTTCTGCACCTACAAACTTCTTTGCAAGCTTAACTGCTAAAACTGCTGTAGGCTCATAACCATCAGCTCCAATCTTGTCTGCAAACTCTTGGGTAATAGCACCACCACCTACCATAACTTTTACTTTATCTTTAATTCCAGCTTTTTTTAAAGCTGAAATTACTCTCTCCTGTTCAGCAGCTGTAGTTGTAAGCAATGCAGACAATGCTAATATATCAGGTTTATATTTATCAATAGCTTCAATAAATTTATTAGAATCAACATTTACCCCTAAATCTATAACTTCAAATCCATTAGCGCTGAGCATTGTTGAGACCATATTTTTGCCTATATCATGTAAATCACCATAAACCGTGCCAATAACCACCTTTCCATAAGTACTTCTTTTAAGGCCTCTCTTTTTTAATTCTTCTTCAAGTGGCTTCATCGCTGTTTGCATAGTTTTTGCTGCCATCATTAAATCAGGAAGCCATAACTCACCCTTTTCAAATCTATCTCCGATTACTGCTATGGAATCGGTCAAAACATTTATTACATCAATAGGATTAACACCTTCTTGTATACATTTTTCCACTAATTCTTTAATATAAACATCATTATACTCAAACATTGCTTTTTTAATCTCATTAAATAAGCTATTTTCCATTTTATTCCTCTCTGTCCTTTAGTTTACACTTAATCATTTTCATAAATAAAACCTACTGAAATCTTATTCTAAATTTTATAAAAATTTTATCTACGCCTAGTTTTCAGACTATCAAATACAACAGCTAAAATAATTACTACACCTATGCTAATTACTTGAACTTCATATGGAATCCCAAGTAGAACAAATCCATTTCTCAATACTCCCATTATAGCAGCTCCAATCAAGCTACCTATAACTGTTCCTTTACCACCTGATAAACTTGTACCACCAATAATAACTGCAGCAATTACATCTAATTCGAGCCCAGTTCCAGCAGTCATCTCTGCAGAACCTAACATACCTGCAACAACAATTCCAGAAAATGCTGCCAGTGAGCTGCAAATCATAAAAACAATTAGCCTTATTTTATTAACTTGAATCCCAGCTAGCCTTGCTGCACGCTCATTACCTCCAACAGCATATATATACCTGCCAAAAACAGTGAATCTTAAAAACAGAGATCCAATCACAACAAATATAGCCATTAATATTACTGGTACAGGAACTTTACCTAAATAACCTTGTCCTAAAAACAAAATACCTTTTGACTTTATAAATATATTAGAACCCTTTGCAATTAAATAAGTAAAACCTCTTGCAATACTCAACATTCCTAAGGTTACAATAAATGCATTAATACCCAGTTTATTAACAAGAGTAGCCATAAAAAAGCCAATAAAAATACCAGTAGCAATACCAATTAGTAAAGAGAAAACAGGATTAACACCAGCTTTTGTTATCAAAGCAGCTGTAACCATTCCACCTAAACCAGCAACAGAACCAACCGATAAGTCAAATGCCCCTGTTATTATCAGCATTGTCATTCCTATTGATGTTATCCCTATAAAAGAAATGCTTTTTAATACATTAAAAATATTACTCACTTTTAAAAAATATGGACTAAGAATGCTTAAAATTATACATTCAACCACCAAGACCAAGAAAACTCCCCAGCCAGAACCTAAAGCAAATTTTTTCTTTTTTAAAACCAACTCTTCAGAAATATCCGTTCTTACTTTTTTTTCAACCATTTAATTTACCTCTTAAATTTTTGATACCCATCTAATTTATATTATTTTTATATTGCATTAAAATAATATAAAAAATATTAACCTGCTAAACCAATAGTAGCCAATTCCATAATTTTCTGTTCTGTAGCTTCAGATGCTTTTAACTCACCTACTATGCTACCACTCCTCATAACTATAATCCTCTCAGAGATAGACAATACTTCTGGTAAGTCAGATGAAATAATTATTATAGCCACACCTTTAGATGCTAAATCAATAAGCAATTTATGTATTTCGCTTTTTGCACCGACATCTATACCCTGTGTTGGCTCATCAATAATTAAAATTTTAACCTCTGTTGAAAGCAGCCTGGCTAACATTACCTTTTGTTGATTTCCACCACTTAGGCTAGTAACAGGATCCTCTATAGAAGCAAGTTTTATCCGAAGTAATTCCACATATTTATTTACAATGTCATTTTCTTTCTTTCGTCTAATAATGCCTGATTTAAATAACTTTGAAAGTACTGCTATTGAAGCATTTTCTCTTACAGACATTGTAGAAATTATCCCTTTAATTTTCCTGTCTTCTGGTAGTAATCCAATACCTAAAAACATCGCTTGTTTAGGCGAATTAATTTTAAATGGTTTTCCAAATACTTTTATATTTCCTGAATCTGGTTCAGTAAAGCCAAATAATGTTTCAAATAATTCAGTTCTACCAGAGCCAACAAGACCCGAAAAGGTTAAAATCTCCCCTTTTCTAGCAACAAAATTAATATTCTCAAAATAAGGCTTTTTAGTAAAATTACTTACTTCTAGAACAACATCTTTCCCATTATTTAAGTCAGTTTGATCTGTTCTAGCTCTCTGGTAAAGTTCAATTTTCCTACCAACCATCATGCCAATAATATCATTTACATTAACTTCCTTGGTTACAACTGTTCCTATATAATAACCATCTCTTAAAACACTTACCCTATCTGAAATTCTCATTACTTCATTTAATCTATGCGAAACAAAAATTATCGATATACCACGTTTCTTTAAAATATTAATAACTTCAAAAAGTTTTTCAGTTTCTGCCTGAGTCAAGGCTGCTGTAGGTTCATCCATTATAAGCAGTTTTGGGTTAGAGGAAAGAGCTTTTGCAATTTCAACAATTTGTTTTTTCGAAGTACTTAAATTTTCTACAATCTCAGAGGGGTCAATATCACTTCCTAAAGATTTTAAAAGTTCTCTTGAGTCGTTAAAAATTTGTTTTTTATTTTTAACAAAACCAGAGTTTCCTTTTCCGAGGTTTGATAAAAAAATGTTTTCCATAACACTTAAGGTCTCAACTAAAGCAAGCTCTTGGTGAATGATATTAAAACCTAATAAAATACTACTTTTAGGGTCCAACCTATCATATCTTACTCCCTCAAATTCAAAATAACCTGAATCTGGAATTATAGCTCCATTTAAAATATTTAAGAGAGTAGTTTTTCCAGCACCGTTTTCACCTACTATTGCATGACATTCTGCCTTAGCAATTTCAAGTGAAACATCTTTAAGGGCAATTGTTCCACCAAATCTTTTATTAATATTATTTAACCTTAAAATTATATTATTATTTTCCATTATAACTTTTTAAGCTTTTGCTTTTACTTTAGTAATTTAGTTATTCAGTTATATTTAAGTTTTAATTCTAGTTATATTTTAGGGTATATTCAGGGCATATTTAACTGTAAGCATTAAAATCAAATAATGTAAATGTAAATATGCCCTGATTTTATAAATATACTCTATAATCCTAATTTTTCGTTAACCTAACTTTTGGTTTTTTATTACTTACTATTCTTAATATTGTTTAGTTTAATTAAAAAGTACAACCTAAATAAACAAATAATTGCTAATACTTAAGGATTAAAAGCTACTACATAAATCCTTCGCTATTAACCTTTTTGACCTGAAGCATAGAATTCTTCAAGATTGTCTTTTGTAACAAAATCTGCACGTGTCCATAAAAATCTAGCTATTGGCAATATACCATCCATTAAATAATTAAATAATCTAATTGCAGGATCACGGCCTTCAGCAAAAGGATTTTGTCCAATAACCCCTTGTATAGAACCATCTTTAATATACTCAACCGTTTGAGGAAGAGGATCAAAAGCAATTATCTTTACTTGGCCAACTTTTCCTGCATCTACAACGGCTTGAGCAGCCCCAATAGGACCACCAGCAGTAACATAAATACCAGCTAAATCTGGGTGTGCTGTCATAAAGTCAGTTGCTTGAGATCTTGCTTTCTCTGCTAGATCCTGATTTTCAACTGAACCAACAATTTTAATATCCGGATATTTTTCTTTTACTCTATCCTCAAAGCCTTTTCTTCTTAGTTCATGACCAACAACATTAAAGAAACCAGTAATAACTCCAACTTTACCTTTTTCACCTATAAGTTTTGCCATTTCATCAGCTGCCCTTTTACCTGCATTATAAAGGTCTTGTCCAGTAAAGAATAAAGATTTATTTGGTTGTGTATCAACTATTACTGCTGCCACTGGTATGCCTGCATCTACAGCTTTATCAACATAAGGAATCATGCCCTCGTTAAAGATCATTGTGCAGATTGCATCATATTCTTGGGTTACTAAAGCTTCTATTGCTTGACCCGCATCGGTAGATGCAAGTGTAGAACCAGGCACAATCCATTCAAGTCTTGCATTATGTGTCAATAAAAGATCTGCAGCTTCATCTACACCTTGTTTTATAATATCAAAGAATGGATTAGTTGCAGCACCTATATAAGCAATCTTAATTGGTTCAGGAGCAACTCTGTCGACAGGCATTACTTTCATTTCATCAGGCACATCTCCTAATTCTTCTTTTGTCTTTTCGGGTAGCTCTACATAAGCCTTAAAATCACTAGTCTTATAATATGGTGTCCATGCTTCAGTAGCAGCTGTAGTTTCCTCAGCCTGTGTAGTTTCAGCAACAGTAGTTTCAGTAGCTGCAGCAGTTGTTGAAGTTGTTTCAGCTACTTCCTTTGCACAACCTGTTGCTGAAAATGCAAAAGCAACTGTTATAATGACAAATACAACAGCAATTGTAGTAAATAATTTTTTCATTTTTTACACTCTCCTCTCTACAAAATTTATTTTTTTCTTTTTCTAAATTTACTTTTTTTTAAATAGCATATAATATTTTCTAAGCCTGCTTTAAAAGTTTGGCACGCCTAAAATAACAGCCTCAACTTTGTTAAAGCAGGCTTATACATTTATTCTCATACTTACCTCCTTTCTTAAATAATTTTAAAATTTTTTAAAAATGTTATTTTTTAATTTTTAATAAAAAGTTTTAAATTTTTAGAAATCAACTAATATAAGCTATAGGCTGCTTTATTTTGCATTAATTCAAATATTTTGTTTTGTACAGTTTTTATTGCTTCCTCAGCAGTAAGTTCTCCTTTTATAGATTTCCTAATAGAATTACTTAAAATTTTTTCAAAATTTCTTTCAGAAACTTTTCCATTTGTTGTTACTTTGGATACAGAGCGTTCCTTACTAATCGAGAAACTTTCAAGTGCCTTTGGCAACCAAGGATATATAGTTAACAAATCAGAGCTTTTAAAAAGATCAATTCTTGGAGTAAATCCTCCTAATATAGTATAAGGTATTGCCATTTCTTTGCTTGTAGCCCATTTTATAAAACCAAACGCCATCTCTTTATTTTTACTATTTTTATTAATACCAAGTGACCAACCACCTAAAACAGGACAACCACCTGGAATAATATCATAACCTATTTTCCCAACAATTTTAGATTTACTTCTATCAGTTATATCAGTAGCATGAGCAACAAATAAAATCATCATTGCAGCTTTACCTTGGCTAAATTCTTCTACTTCTTCTTCCCAATAATTTTCAATTGAATTAGGAGAAGAATAATTAAAACTTTCAATATAACTTTCTAAACCTTTTATTGCTGCTCTTTGTTCTAAAAATAGATTACCACCTTTATTTATAATTTCTCCTCTATAAGACCACATCCTAGGCAAGAATTCACATATAGCACCTGTAGGAAATCTGGCGCCCAATGTGGTGCCATATTCAACAGGTGAATCAGGATTGAATGATTTTGTAAAAAACTTGGCAATAATATTAAATTCTTTCCAGCTTTTTGGGGGTTTTAAATCGAATTGATAAATCTTTTTAAATTGTCTTCTAATATTTATATCTTCAAATAAATCCTTTCTATAAAAAAGAAGTTGTGTTCCAAACATGTAAGGTAATGCAAAATATTTATCCATATACTTTGAATAAATATCTAACACACCTGGTATAAAGCCTTCAATTGTTTCAGGATAAACATTTATAAATTCATCAAGTTCAGCTAAGAATCCACTTTCAACAAACTCTGCTAGCCATGGAATATCTATCTGAAAAATATCATATGAATTTTTTTGCGATTCTACACAAATTCTTTCATATAATTCTATAATTGGGTAAGTATCAATTAGAACTTTTATTTTTTTATTATGTTCAAAATCAGAAATTAGCATCTTTATTGCATTGGAAGCTGAACTCTCTAACATTAATACTTTTAAGTTGTTATTATTTTTAAATTGATTACTAACAACTCTATTGAATTTTTTTAAATTAAGTTTATCTGTTAAAAAGATATTATCAATGTGTAAATTGATAGCTTCATGCAAAAATGGTTGCCTTAAATCAGCAATAAGTTTTTCTGCGGCTTTCTCACCCAACTCAATTGAACATCTTTGAATTTCAATAATTTGAGGGCCATTATCAAGCGCCCATCTAAAGTCATTAGACCACGAGTACTCAGTAAGGGCAATAATAACTGGATTAATTGTCAAGTGATTTTTTAATATATAGATTGCTTTTAAAACACCTTCAAGAATTTGCGTTGATGTAACTATAATTGCATCTGGGTGGAAAACTTCCTGATATATTTTCATTGCTGTTTTAAATGAACTTTCTTTATCAAAATTAGTTTCTTTAATTATACTGTTACCATATTTACCTAAATTTGATATTGCGTCTTTAAAAGCCATTATACATTGATTTTCACTTGAATATTCCTTTGGACCGGTAATCAATGAAATGTTTATTAAATCATGGTTTAATAATTTTTTAGTTGCTTCATATATTGATTTATAATTATTGTATTCTATAAAATTAAATTCTTTACCTATTACTTCCCTTTCCACAAAGACTAACTTTACTTCTGCTTTCTCTAGTTGTTCAAATACAGTAACATTTTCTGGTTGACATGTCACAATTATTGCACCCATTGCTCTATTTTGTTGAACTTGGTCAATTATTTTATTTTCTTTTGCGGGAATTTCTGAAGTTGTATATAAACTAGTTGTATAACCATTTTCACTTAAAACTCTTTCTATACCAGTAAATAAAAATGCAAAATTTGGATCTACTATATTTGGTAAAATAACTGCAACATTATTAGTTTTATTCATTTTTAAACTTCTTGCAGTTGCGTTTGGCTTATATCCTAGCTCATCTATTGCTTTTTGTACTCGATGAACAATGTCGATAGAAACATTAGCTCTATCATTAATAATGTTAGAAACAGTACTTTTTGAAACGCCTGCAAGTTTAGCAATATCTTTAATATTAACCAATTTTTTTCCTCATTAATAAAATTTTTGAAACGTATTTTGGAACGTTACATTTATTGTTACAATCATTATATTAAATTTTTTATTTTTGTCAACAATGTTACATTCATCGTAATAATAATATTAAAAATAATTTTTAAGATTAAAATTTATTAGAATTATGCCATAGTTCCTGTAACCTATAAGAGACTTTATAAGGGACTCCTATTGGGTTACTATCATTATTCTTAAAACATCAAGATTATAAATTAAAATATTGACTAATTTAAAGTATAATTTTAAAATAACATATATAAATTATTTAAAAAATAGTTTTTTTATCGCTTTAAAATTAGTAAAAATAACAAAAGTAATTAAAATAATTTGAATTAAATTTTAAATTATTATAAATGTATATTAAAAGACTAATTGAGAACACAATACAAAAGGCAGCAAAGACTTTTCCAGTTGTAATACTTACTGGTGCAAGGCAATCTGGTAAAACAACTTTATTACAACATCTTTATCAAAATACCCATACCTACTTATCACTAGATGAGTTGGATATAAGATTAATTGCTGCTAATGATCCTAGGGGTTTTCTTTCAAGATATAAACTGCCTCTAATTATTGACGAGATTCAAAATGTTCCCCAGCTTTTACCTTACATAAAAGCAGTTGTTGATAGAGAAAAAAAACCAGGACTTTTTGTTTTAACAGGTTCACAGCAATTTTCTGTTATGAAAAATGTAAGTGAATCACTTGCAGGTAGAGTGGCAATACTAAACCTTTACCCGTTTATGTTGGAAGAAATAACAGATAATTTTTCTGAAAATGAAATAGAAATAAAAAATTTTCTTCAAAATTTACCTTTTAAATCAAACCATAAAAATAAAAAAATTAATTTATCTTCATGGCTTTTAAACGGTGGTTACCCTGCTTTATTTGTAAATAAAGATATTTCAAAAAACTTATGGTTTTCAAGTTATATTCAAACCTACATTGATAGAGACATAAGAGGCAATATAAAAGGAGAAAATATTATTGATTTTGAACGTTTTTTAAAATTTCTTGCAAGCAGAACAGCTCAAGAATTAAATTATTCAACTTTATCTAGAGAGCTGGGCTTAAGTGTGCCAACAATAAAGTCTTGGATTTCACTTTTAGAATCAAATTCAATAATTTATTTACTTCAACCTTATTACAAAAACTTTGGAAAAAGAATTATAAAGTCATCAAAAATTTATTTTTTAGATACTGGTCTTGTATGCTTTTTAGTTGGTATTCAATCTGAAGAGCATTTAATTAATGGACCTATGGCTGGTGCTATATTTGAAACATCAATTATATCTAACTTTTTAAAGAGATTTAAAGCATTAGATAACCATTGCAATATTTATTACTGGAAAAATATAAGTGGTATTGAAATTGATCTAATAATTGAGTATGGAAATAAATTATACCCAATAGAAATTAAATTAACTTCAACAATTTATAGTAAGCATTATGAGTCATTATCCAAATGGATAAGTTTAATCCCAGAAGGAAATAATAATATAGACACTGCACTATTGATTAATGACTCTGATTTAACTGGAAAATTAACAGATAAAATATTTAGTGTTAATTGGTATAATATTTAAAGAGCTATCATTTAACTAAAACCACCAATTATATAACCACCAATTATCTAAACCACAATCCTACTACTTTTGTCTGACCATCAATTTTTTGAAAAGTTATTTCTACATTTACATCGTCTGATTTTTCAAATTTTGCACTATATGTTGCAGTAGTAAGCTCGTTTTTAATATTTACTCCAACAATCTTTTTTGACCCCTCTATATAATTTCCAACTTGACCTATTACAGCAGAAAGAAAAGCAGGAAATGCATCTTCTGAGAGTTCAGCTTTCATTGTGTCATCAAAATCCTTTGAAAAACTTTTATAATCTGAATTATTCATAGACACAAGAATATTTTCTGTAATTGGGTCCGCCCACTGAGCAACTTTACCACAGCCAGAAAGAACAGTCATAAGTGACAGCA
>CAYLWJ010000141.1:0-3737 GCA_964387355.1 uncultured Actinomycetota bacterium
GGATTATTTGTTAGCAGATTTGCAAGCGTTAACTAATGAGGTAAACTATATAAGAAACAAAGAAAGTTTAATTATTGGTGGAATTGACAGCAAATTAACAAGAGAAATGATTATTTACAATAATAAAAATGATAAATTTATAAGATTTAATCAATTTATGTTAACTAATTCTGAAATGCAAGAATTAATTAAAAAAATAAAGATAGATTTGTGGCTTGTAAACCCAGATAGTAATTTTATAACAGAAAACTTAAATGTTTGGCCCTTTATTAAATCAATTAAAACTTCAAATGAAACATGGCAAATTTATATTAATGAAGATTATATAAATAAGATTAATAGATTTTATATTGGCGATCGTGATAAGTTTTCTAAAGAGTGGAAAGTTTATAACAATTGTCAATTTAGAATTGAAAATAATGCCTTGGTCTTATATGCCCCCTTTAATGACCCTTATTTTGAAAATATTAATTTATTTGATTTTAAAAAAGATTTAAAATACTATTTTGAGGTAGAATTTGAATCACCATCTGATTCGTATTTTCAGTTCTTTTATAAATCAATTGATACTAATTATAGCGAAACAAATAGCATAAAAATTAATACGCAAAAAGGTTTTAATAGAATTTTTATAAAAATACCCCATGATGATGGAGTAAATAAAATTAGAGTAGATTTAGGAACTAATTCTGGTAAATATATAATTAGAAGATTTAATATATATGAAGAAGCCTATTAATTATTTTAAAAATAAAAATATTTTAATAACAGGCGGCCTTGGATTTATTGGAAGCAACCTTGCAATAAAGCTTTATAATTTAGGAGCAAATATAACAATAGTTGACTCTATGATTCCCGAGTATGGTGGAAATTTTTTTAACCTACATGAAATAATTGACAAGATTAAAATAAATATTAGTGATATTAGAGATATAAATTCTATAAATGTTTTGGTTAGGGAAAAAGATTATATTTTTCACCTTGCAGGACAGGTAAGTCATATATTAAGCCTGACTAATCCTTACCCAGATATAGATATAAACATTATTGGGACTATAAATATTGTTGAAGCATGTAAAAAATATAATCCTAATGTTAAGATAATTTATACGGGCACAAGGGGGCAATATGGACCCTCACAAAAACTTCCTGTTTCAGAGGATGCTCCAACTAACCCTAAGGGTATTTATGAAATTTCAAATCTGACTGCTGAAAAAATTTTAAAGGTTTATAATGATATTCATGGTATCAAAACAGTTTTACTTAGACTTACAAATATTTATGGACCAAGAGCTCAAATGAAGCATTCTTTATATGGGGTAGCTAATTGGTTTATAAGGCTTGCCCTAGATAATGAAACTATTAAAGTTTTTGGTGATGGCTCAATTTTAAGAGATTTTTTATATATTGATGATTGTATTGATGCATTAGTATTATCTGCTGAATCTAACGAAGTAAATGGTGAGGTTTTAAATGTTGGACATGATAAACCTATATCTTTTATTGAATATACAAAAAAAGTTATAAAAATAGTTGGCTCAGGCAAATGGGAATTTGCGCCGTTTAGTCCTGAAAGAAAAGCACAGGAGCCAGGTGATTTTTATTCTGATATAACAAAAATAAAGAAGTATTTGGGTTGGTTTCCAAAAATATCAATTGATGAAGGTATTGAAAAAACTGCTGAATACTATAAGAAATATAAAAAATATTATTGGTAATCTGATAATTAATATCTTAAAAATAATTTAAAATATGGAATATTTTACACATAAAAACTCAATAGTTGAAACAAAAAATATTGGTAGAGATACAAAAATATGGGCTTTTGTTCATATCCTTAAAGATGTTATAATTGGCAAAAACTGTAATATTTGTGATTTTTGCTATATCGAAGATGGAGTAAGAATAGGGGATAATGTTACTATAAAAAATGGTGTTTACCTATGGGATGGTATACTTATTGAAGATGATGTATTTATAGGACCGGCTGTAGTTTTTACCAATGATTTAAAGCCTAGAAGCAAGGTTTACCCTGAAAAATATTTAAAAACTTTAATAAAAAAGGGCGCAAGCATTGGTGCAAATGCAACAATTTTACCTGGACTAACTATTGGACAATATTCAATGGTTGCAGCTGGTTCAGTTGTTACAAAGAATGTTAATGATTTTGAAATGGTTGCAGGAAACCCTGCAGAATTTAAACATTATATATGTAAATGCACTGCAAATATAGAGTTTAAAGATAATTATTTTGAGTGTGTATGTGGGCAAAAATATAAGCTATGCAATAATAAAGTGTTAAATATTTAATCATTATAAGAAGTTTTAATTTATGAAAAAATTCAGTTTAATTGTCCCTTTTTATTATAATGAAAAAAATATCAAGAGTACTTTAAATGAATTATATTCAGTCTTAAAACAAATTAGTAATAATTTTGAGGTTGAATTAATATTTATTGATGATGGCTCTAAAGATTCTACCTGGGATTTATTAAATCAAGAGATAAGCGATGAATTTGACCATAAATTAATAAAATTAAGTAAAAATTTTGGCTCTCATTCTGCTATACTTGCAGGTTTATCAGTTTCTGAAGGAGATGCAGTTGGCCTTATAACCTCTGATCTTCAAGACCCTCCAGAATTGTTTTTAGAAATGTTGAAGCATTGGCAGGAAGGATTTCAGGCTGTTTTAGCTGTTAGAAAAGCCCGAAGTGATGGAATATTTCAAATTCTTTTTTCTAATCTTTATTACAGACTTTTAAACAAATTTTCAAATGCTAATATGCCCTTAGGTGGTTTTGATTTTTTTGTTATTGATAAGAAGGTTGCAGGTTTGCTTGTTGATATGAGTGAAAAAAACAGTTCAATTACATGTCAAATTAGCTGGGCTGGTTTTAATAAAAAGATAATATATTATCAAAGAGAAAAAAGAAAAATTGGAAAATCGTCATGGACTTTTAATAAAAAAATGAAACTTTTTATTGATTCATTTATGGCTTTTTCTGTTTTTCCTCTAAGGCTTATTCAGATTGCTGCTGGCTTTTTTTCTTTTGTAGGCTTTATATATTTAATTATTATTATATTTTTAAAAATAAATAATAAAATACCAATACATGGCATTGCAACGGTTATAGGTATTTTATGTATATCATCTGGCTTAATATTATTTAGCTTAAGTATTATTGGGGAATATATATGGAGAATATTAGATCAAGTTAGAAACAGGCCTATATTTATAATTGAAGAATACTTAAAAATTAAAAAATCTCCTTATTATTAAAGATGTTATAAGTTCTATTTTTAGATGTTTATATTAAGCAATTTAGAAGAGAATAAAAAACTAAAAATAAAAAATAAATTATTTAGCGTTATTGCTTTTAAATTGTTAATTGCTTTAATTGTTGTTTTTTTTGTCTTATTTTTGGAATATTTTCTGTTTTTTAATATTACGAGAAGTTTATTTTTTTTAAAAGTTGTAACTATTTTAATTTCAATATTTCTTTTGTTAATTTTAGAATTTGATTATAAATTATTTGCTTTTACTTCATTAATCTTTGTTCTAGTATGTCCAGTTTTAATTTTAATTTATTATCGTGAGTTTTCTAATTTTATAGCTTTAAATATACCATTTTATATTTTTACTACTTTAATAGTTTTTTTAATAGATAAAAAAAACAATATTATAAATGAGGAAAAAACTAAAGAAAAATCAATAATTTGTACAGAAAATAATAAGC
>CAYLWJ010000142.1:0-7834 GCA_964387355.1 uncultured Actinomycetota bacterium
AATTTTTCTAAATTTTTTTAAAAATAAACTTTATATTTGCAAAAATAATTTCATCATTATCTTTTAAAGTTTTTGCAGTATTTATTCTCTTGTTATTTAAAAAAGTACCATTTAGTGAACCCAAATCGATAATTTTATAAACCTTTGCTTCTTTAATTATTTTTGCATGCATTTCTGATATTTCAGGACTGTCTAATACAATATCACATCTGCTACTTCTACCTATAGTTGTCATACCCTCCATTAATCTATACTTTCGTGCTACTCTATTTTTTTCAATTTTTACTATCCATGCAAGAGCTTCCTTTCTTTTATCTAATATAATTGTTTTATCTGGATTAGAATTTTCAAAATAATTATCAAAATCATTTTTTAAGGAAATTGTTTTTTCTCCTAAAACTTCTTCTTCAGATAGACTATTATCAATCCAGAAATTTTCTTCTTGTATAGTCCTATCATTTTCATCATCATGAAAAATGTCTTTTTGTTTCATCTTCTCACCATTTCATAATAAATTAATAATTTTTAGCATATTGCTTTAGCATATTGCTTTTTACATTATAAATTAATTAAAATTAACCTTTAAAGTATTATTACCAATTCTAATTTTATCACCGTTGCTTAAATAATATTTACTAATTTTTTTACCGTTTACATAAGTCCCATTGGTACTATTTAAATCTTCAATAATATATTCCCCATTGCTTATTATTATTTTTGCATGTCTTCTAGATACATGTGGATCTTGCAGAACAATGTGGTTTATTTCACTTCTACCAATATATGTTTCAATATTTATTAATTGAAATAATTTATTATTTTGTTCTATTAAAATAATTGCTTTAGGATTATTTATTAAATAATTAATTTTTTTAGTTTTTAAAGCATTTATTATTTCATCTGCAGATTTAAACCTTTCTTCTTTGTTTTTTGCTATACATTTATTCACAATATTTATCACATAATCTGGAATATCTTTTTTATAATCCTTAAGAGGTGGGGGTGTTCCATACAGATGCCCGTTTATTATTGCTAAGGGAGTATCATAGGCATATGGATTTTTACCTGCAATCATTTCATATAATAATATACCGAATGAATAAATATCTGTTCTTAAATCAATTAAATCCCCTCTTATTTGTTCTGGTGACATATAATAAGCAGTCCCAGCAACTATTTCATTTTCTGCTTTAATAATTTTTGGAAAATTTATTTTGGCAATACCGAAATCAGTAACTTTTATCCTCCCATTTTTATCTAGCAAGATATTCTGAGGTTTTATATCTCTATGTATTACATTATTTTTGTGAGCAAAGCTTAAAGCTAATGCAATTTGTTGAGCCAATTTTATAATTTCTTTTAAACTTTTATTTTTGTTATTTTTTATATAAAAGCTTAAATCTTTACCATCAACAAACTCCATAATTAAATAATATCTACTATTAAAAATTCCATAACTATAAACCTTTACAATATTAGGATGGGAAATCTTGGAACATATAAAAGCCTCTTTTTTAAATCTCAATAAATAATCTTTATTATCAAAAGCATCTAAATCTAAAACTTTAACTGCGACCTTTTTTGGATTTTTATTTGCACCTTCAGCAAGATATACTGAAGCCATACCACCTTTACCTAAAAATTTTGTTATTTTATACCCATCAATTATTTTGCCTAATAACATTATATAAAAAATACAAATTCAATAATGTTTATCAAAGTTATAAAAGTTTTAATTTAAGGTCTAATTTAAATTTTAGTTAAATTCAGAGGAAAAAACATCAGCATTATCTAATAAGAAAAAAAGTGTTGAATTATCTAAGATAACATCAATAATCTCTGAATATTTTTTTCCATTAGGAAAGCTTAATTCATAACATCTATAAGCAATCTGGTTTTTAATATTGTATAAATATATTTTATTGTTATCACATAAAAATATCAAATCATCACTAATATTTTGATTTGTTAATATTTTTAAAATATCAAAATATTTGCTTATTTTTATTAATTGCGAATTATTAAATTCAAAAACACCATGATTATTATTATAAAAATATAAAATATTTTTATCGCTATTTTTAAGTAACAAAATTAACTTTTTATTTATTGAGTCATATACTATATCTTTTACGTAAATATCATTTTTAATTTCAAGGTTTTTTTCTTTTTCATCAATTTCATCTAATTTTATGATGCCTGCATATAATTCACCAGTTTGACCTAAAATTTTAAAATATTTAAACTCATTTAATTCTCTAAAAAATAAAAAATAATATAATTCATTATCAACCAATAAAAATTTTATAAAATCAGCCTCGCTATAACCATTCGGATAATTAATAATGTTTTTATTTAAAAATTTAACTAATACTTTACTGCTATTAGAAAGTAAATCATTTAATATACCTTCATATATATAATCATTAGATAACAAATAAAATTTTTGGCTATTTTTATCAAAAATTAATTCATTTATTTCTATTAATTTATCTGTAAATTCAATTTTAAAGTTCTTTTTAAATATATCATTTTTTGTATTATTAATTAAAAACAGATTATATAAGTCTTCATCAGTTTGAAAATATAAGTTTTTATTATAAACAAAAAATTTTTTCACATTCTCAAATCCAGTAAAATAATCTTTAGGATTAACAAAATAATTTAAATTTAACTGCTCGATATCTTCTAATTCTAGTACAAGGTTATTATTATCTTCTAAAGATTCATCCAAAAAATTATTATCATTTATACCAATTCCATTTTCTTTTTTTAAATTTTCTACTTCATTAACTAGCTCTTCATTTCTATTTTTTAATTTTATTATTTCATTATTTAGTTTTTCTATTTGAATTTTTGAGTTTTCTATTATATTGCTTAACTGTTGCTGTAATTTTAGTACTTTGTTTTCTAAGTTACTCTTATCATTTTTATATAATATAATAGTTAAAATTGATAAAATTAAAAAAAATATTGCAAAAAAAGTACTTACTAACAATGGAACAGATTTTTTATATTTACTTAAGGTTTTAGTTTTTACCTTGCCATAATCTATCGCTAATACTGTAATATTATCTTTACCACCTCTTTCTTCAGCCTTATATATAAGATTGTCAACAGATTTTTTTAAATCACTGCTAAAAAGTGCTATATTTTTAATTTCTTTTTCATTTAATTCATTCCATAAACCATCAGAACATAATATTATTCTATCACCTTCTTTAAGTAAAAAACTACCAAAATAAGGTTCAACATCTGGTTCATAACCAACACATTTTGTTAAAATATTTTTGTTTGGATTATTTTTTGCTTCTTGAGGTGTTAAGCTGCCATCATTTATTTTTTCTTCAATCCAAGAATGGTCTTTAGTTAGTCTTCCTATTGAATCATTCCTAATAATATATGCTCTACTGTCACCAACATTTGCAAAATAAAGAATATTTTCATATATTACAGCAGCAACTAGAGTTGTTCCCATACCTCTTTTTGAAATATCTTTACTGGACAATTTATATAAATCACTATTTACCTTTTTAATTGATTCATTTAATTTTGACAAAATATCTCTCTGTTTTGAGTTATAAAAATACTCTACAACTTTTACTGAAGCATAATTGCTGGCTACTTCGCCTGCTTTATGACCACCCATCCCATCGCATACCACAAAAATACTACCCTTGTCTCCATAAGAAGAATTAAAACTAAATGAATCCTCATTTAATTTTCTTACCTTACCTATTGAGCTTTTCCCATAAGCATTTATTTTCATAATTATCTTTTTTATAAATTTTCTAATTTAACAATAAATCTATTTTTTTGGTTTTGACTTTTTTTCTATTGGCAAGTCTTTACTTAATGAAATAACTTTAAATACAAATTCACTGTCACCAATTGTTATTTTATCTCCATCTTTTAATACTTTTGGGCTAGTGACTTTTTTATCATTTAAAAATGTACCATTAGTTGAACCCATATCTCCAATTTTATAAGAATTACCTTCAATTATTATGTAAGAATGTTCACGTGAGACAGTTTCATCATCAATGACTATATCGTTATATGAGCTTCGACCTATTGTAATTTTCCTTTTATCTTTTGAATTTTCTGGTGGTATAGAATATTCTTCACCTTGATGGGCTCCTTTTACTTCTACAAGCCATGCGCTTGGTTTTATTTCTTTTATGCTTTTAATAATAGTTTTTGAACCAAAATCATCTTCTAAAAGAACTTCTTTATTTTCAATCATAGTTTTATCAAAAGCTTTTTCACTATCAGAATAAGCATCTTCCAAATTCAAACCTTGCTCTGTTAGATTTGAACTTACTAAAAAATCGTTTTTGCCAGAAGATGTAACTAATTTATTTAACTCACCTGATTTTTTTGTCTTTCTTTTCTTTAGAAATACTATAACAAAAATAACTATTAATAATAATAAGAAGAAACCTATTCCAAGATATATATATAAATTATAATTTTTTACAGGGCCTACTATTTTAAATTGTTTAGAAAAACTATAAGTGTTTCCTAAATTATCAACAACTTCAACTATCAATAAATGACTGCCTTTATCAAATAATGTTGTATCAAATTCGAAGCTGTAAGGATATTCACTAGTTTCTTTTAACAGATATGATTTACTATCTAAATAATATAAAACCTTGCTAATTTCATCTTGTGGTTTAAATCTTTCTGGATAAATTGATATATCTGGCTTTATTTGTATTGACCCACTTAGTTCCTGGCCGTCTTCAAAACTGCTAATGTTAATTTCTATTCTAATTTTAGGTGTAAAACTATTTATACTATCTTTAATAGTTTCATTTAAACTTTTAACTGATAAAACAACTTTATATTCAACTCCGTTTTTTAGTAGTCCTGATTTATAGGTAGCTTTATATTGATAGCTTAGAATATCAGATATTTTGTTAAAGCTAGCTTTAAGGTCTATTTCTTCAGCAGCAACTAAAAAAACTCCGCCAGTTAATATTGAAAATCTATTTAAAGCTTTAAAAGCTTCTTCATCATATTTTTTACTCTTGTCATTAAAATTATCACCAAAACCAATTGAAAATATTGGAATTTTATTTTTCTTTGCTAATTCAATAGCGTCATCAGCATTTATACTGGCATCTTCATCTTTTCCATCAGTTAATAATATTAAAAATCTTTGGCCTTGGGGTTTTGACTCTAAGTCCTGTATTGCCTTATAAACTGCTAAATTTAATACTGTTTTTGTCCCAGCAATTTCAATATTTTCTATAGCTTTGCCAAGTAAATCTTTATCACTTGTGAAATCTTGGATTATATTTACCTTATCATTAAATGTTAATATTTTTATCTCATCAGATTCTTTTAGGGAATTTATAAAAATTTTTGCTGCTGATTTTGCATCTTCAAGGGGCTTTCCCTTCATTGAACCGCTATTATCAATAAGTATTGATATAAACGATGGAAAATCGCTGTTAATTAAAGATTCTAACTTGAAATCAGTAATAATTTGGTTATTTTCACTAATTTCAATATCTTCTTCTTTTAAATTTTTAATTGGTATACCTGTAGAGTCATATACAGAAAAATATATAATAGTTTCTGGGAAATTTGAATTGTCAAATTTTTTTATTATTATTGTTGTGCCTTGATCAGCAAAAATATTATTAATAGGAATTATTGACAAAATAAATAATATAAATAGAAAAGCAATAAAAAATTTTTTCACATTGTACTCCTTTACTTTTGAGTAAATTTTAAAACTGTTTTTCCTACTTTTATTAAATCACCATCTTCTAAAGTTACCCAGCCAGTAATTTTATTACCATTAAGAAATGTTCCTGAAGTGCTTGAGCTGTCACTTAATTTAAACCTTAACCCATCAAATACAATTTTGGCATGGATTCGAGAAACATATGGGTCATTTTCAATAATTATATTATTAAAATCACCTGAAACTTTGGTTCTGCCAATTAAATTTGATTTAAACAAATTAAATACTCTTGAATTAGAAGTATTAATCAAAAATCCTTTACTTTCTAGTGACTTTTCAACAATAGTATTGCTTGATTGTTTGTTTGTATTACTTTCAAAATCAATAGAACAAATCGGACAAAGACTTTCTTTATAAAAAATGTTATGAATTTGACAATAGTTTTCTTTTTTTTCATTTTTATTATAAATAAAATATAAAAAAGCTATTACTATTTCTATAACTCCGCCAATTACTCCTAATATAAAAAATAAAACAATAAAACTTGATAATTTAGTCTTTAATTCTATTGTTAAAAAACTAAAAACTATTGAAGGTATTATTAACAATATAGCAATAAGGCTAATAACTCTAAATAAATTTGCCTTTTTATCTTTATAATATGAATGAAGAAATATAAATAATATAGAAGCCAAATATAATATAAGAAAAACAAAATTTCCCCAATAAAAAAACCAAGCAATCTCTTGTGTTTTTGTAGTTTCAAAGATAGTTGAAACCATATTTATAACTCCTAAAAATTATTTTTAAAAATCCTTTTTATTTTTAAAACTTTAAAAACTAATTGTTAATAGGTTGTAAAAATTATTGTAAACTTACTGTAATACTTAAACTTGAAAACCAATAATTATCAATACCCATTGAGTTTATAGTAATTATAAAATTTCTATTTTCAGCATTAACTGTATAAGACTTACCATTTTTAGCAACATCTACAAGTACTCCAGGGTATTCCCTTCTTGTAAAATTTAAAAAATTTTCACCAGTCGAAGGTAATATCAATTTATCTGTTGTAAACAAAATTGATTTTATATTTGTATTATCACCAATACTTAATGAAAAAGAACTAAAAACATTTTGCTTATCAACTGCACCATGATAACCACTAAAACCAATCTTAAACATTTTTACACCAAATATATTATTTATATTTTTATATTGCCAGTCAGATTTTTCATACAAATTGAAACTTACAGAATTTGCAGGTATATTTTTTCCTTGATTATATGCTGTGTCTTTTATATTTTTTAATTGTTTTAAATCGTTGCTGCTTATTAATTTTGATATATCTTTAGTATTTAAAAGTTCATTTGCTTGTTTGTATGCATTTATTATATCCCCACTATTTAATATATTTTGTATTTCATTTATTTTAGCTAAATAAGTAGCATTTTTTGATTTCTTACTTTTTGTTTCTTTTAATATATCTTTTAACTTTTTATAATCTGGATTTTTATTAATTGCCTCATTAATTAATTTTATTGCAGAATCAAATTTTAAAGCATCTACAAGTTTATTTGCTTCTTCTATTAAGTTTTTAGATTCAATATATTTATCCAAAATTAAAAGTTGTTCACTGCTAAAACTATCATCTCCTTTTCTAATAGCTATCATTTCTTGAAGTATATTTTTACAATCATTAAAACTATCCTCTTGAAAGCTTTCATAATAAAAGTCTTTAAGTTGAGAATACCTCAATTCAATTTTATTATAAAATTCTTTTATTTCATTTGAATCTGGAAAAATTTTTTGAGCAACTTCTAAATATTTATACATGTTATCATAGTTTCCATTTTCAAAACTATTAATAGCTTGTGTTAAGAGGTTTTTAAAATCTATTAAGTTTTCTATTTTATCCAGTTCTTCTTTTACAAAATTATCATTACCAATATTTATTTCATCCATTTCATGAAGAACTTTTTTTGCATTTTCATATTCTTTTTTAGCAATTAATTCTTCATAATAAGCTTTTTTTGAGTTGTATATTTTTTCAATTTCAGATTCCAAATTATCTATCAGTTCATTATTTGGAAAATAAATTTTTATTGCTTTTATTTGGTTTGCTACATATAC
>CAYLWJ010000143.1:0-1641 GCA_964387355.1 uncultured Actinomycetota bacterium
CAGAGGTTTGCCTTGCTTGCTGTTCAGCTCCTGCTGCCATTTGCTCTGATGATGATGCAATTTCGCTTGCAGCACTTGTTACCTGTTCTGTAACTGTTGCAACTGTCTTTTGTATTTCAGCTTCAACTGTTATGTCTCTTATTAGCTCATAGCCACCTACAATATTTCCATTTAAGTCTTTTAAAGCTGAAGAGCTTACTTGTATTGGGATATCTTTTCCAGCTTTGTTTTTCATTGTTGTTCTTACACCAGAAATTGTAAGTCCTTTACCCATTGCAGTTTTAATTGCACAGTTTTCTGTATTGCAGAACTCAGTTTTTAATATATCAGAGCATTTAAGCTTGCCAATTGTTTCATCTGCACTATATCCAGCTAGCTTTAAAAATGCCTCATTTGCATATGTAATAGTAAGGTCTTTGTCTGTTACTATAAATGGCTCTGCTATGCCTGTCTTTATAGATTGGCCTTCTCCTATTACACCATTTAACATATCATTTAGAGCTTTTGCCATTTGCCCAATTTCATCTTGGCTAGTTACTTCAATTTTTTTAGAAAAGTCTCCTTTTGCCATAGATTCAGCTACATCTGCTATGTTTTTGACTGGTTTTACTGTTGTTCTAATAAGAAATACAGCTATAATTACTGCTATTATTATAAAAATGGCAGCTGATGAAAATAAAATAGTTAAAACCCTACCTTTAATTTTGTTTAAATCATCTATGTAAATTCCTGTCCCAACAATCCAACCCCAAGGCTTAAATTCTTTTACGTAAGTAAGTTTAGGAGATGGCTTTGTCTCTCCAGGTTTTGGCCACACATAGTCAACAGTACCTTCACCACTAGCTTTTACTACGTTAACCATTTCAATGAACATTCTTTTTCCATTTGCGTCTTTATTTTCTGATACATTTTGACCTTCCATCTCTGGTTTAAAAGGTTGCATTATTACAACAGGCTGACTGTCAATAATAAAGAAATATTCATTACCCTCATATCTTAAATTTCTTATTGTGTTTATAGCCATTTGTTTTGCTTCTGCTTCAGAAATATTTCCTTCAGCTGATTGATTGTAAGCATTTAAAGCAATTGTAATTGTGCTCTCAACAAGATTTTTTAGTTTCTGTTCAACTTGTTTATTTAATGTAGTATTTATTATTGGTATTAAATAACCCATTACAGCAACAAAAACTATTATTAATATTGCCATAAAAATTGTAATTTTTGCTTTAAGTTTTAGGTTTTTCATGTTTTTAATCTCCTTTTTTAAATAAATTTACAAATTTTATTTTTAGCATTTATTTTATGGCTTTAATTAATTAGTTAATGCTTAATAATTCATTACTTTGTAAAAAATTTGAATCCATTAAGCACAAATTTTTTTAAGTTTTTAAATTTTAGTCAATTATTCAGCAAGAACTAATTAAATTTAAATTTACTAATAAAAATTAATTAATAAAATTAACTGAATTTTTGAATTTTTCTAAACTTTCTTTTTCTTTTATACTAAAAAGCTTTTCAATATTAATTAATATCAATAGCCTATCATCTAGTTTTCCAACTCCTTCAATATATTCAGCCTCAATTCCTGCAACAATTGCAGGGGGTGGTTCAATTAAAGAAACTGGAAGTCTTAATACTTCT
>CAYLWJ010000144.1:0-2017 GCA_964387355.1 uncultured Actinomycetota bacterium
GGAAATGAAATAAAAATAGAAAAGCCAGTAGAGAAAATAATTGTTTTTGTGCCAAGTGCTTTAGAAATAATTGATGCTTTAGATTCGATGGATAAAGTTATATTATAGGTGTAGATAACTGGAGTATTGATTCTGGAGAGCCTTTAGCAAAAGGTTTTGAAGGTTTTGGAGACTTTCAAGGATTAAATATGGAAAAAACAACAAAAGCTAATCCAGACATTATAATTGGGTTAACTGGTTGGGCTGAGGCTGATATCCAGAAATTAGAAGAACTTGGTATAAAGCTTTATATTGTGCAAGCGCAAAATGTTCAAGACGCGTATCGTGAAATATTAAATATGGGTAAAATTTTAAATAAGGAAGAACAAGCCCAGAAATTAAGCGATTCTGTAAAATCTGCTTTTGATGAAGTTTCAAAAAAAGTGTCAAACTTAAAACAAGAAGAAAAGCCTAAAGTTTTTTATGAAGTTTGGAATGATCCATTAATGAGTGCTGGTAAAAATACTTTCATAAATGATTTGATTGTTTATTCTGGTGGTATTAATATAGTTGCTGAGGATGGTCTTGAAGGCTGGCCTGAATATAGTGTTGAAAACTTAATTAAAAATAATCCTGATGTAATTATTGCCCCGATGTCTTTAGCACCAAATGCTGATACAATTTTAAAAGATGCAAGATTTTCAGAAATTTCTGCAATTAAGAATAAAAAAGTTTTTATAGTTCCTGACAATCCAGTTTCAAGGCCTAGTCAAAATATTGTAAAAGGTTTAAATATGTTTGCAAAAGCAATACATCCTGAAATATTTGGTGAATTTGAAGTAATAGAGTAAAAAATTAATTTAAACAAAAAATACAATTAATACAATTAAATAATGCAGGAAAAAATGCAGTTAAAAAACAAAGCAAAAATATATTTTTTAACAGGCGGCGTAAGAAGCGGCAAGAGCCAATATGGAGAAAACCTTGCAGGAAACCTATCCTGCAAGGTTGGCTATCTAGCAACTGCAATAATTACAGACGAAGAGATGAATAAGCGGATTTTGCTCCATAAAAAAAGAAGACCAGAAAGCTGGGTTACATTTGAGCTTGATAATTTTAAAAATTTAAATAATTTAAATAATTTAAATAATTTTAGTTCTAATAATGATTCTAATGATAATTTTTACTCTTTTAGTAAAATTGATGATATTGCAGAGGCAAATTTAGTAGAGACAAATGTAATAGAGAACAATTTAAAAGCAATAAAAGAAATTTCTAATTCTGTTGTTAAGTTAAAGTTAGAAGTTTTAATTGTTGATTGTGTTACAAATCTTTTATTCCGGCTAATAAATAGTTTTAACATTGACGGCAGTCTTGAAAAAAGCGAACTAATAGATAATACTCTAGAAGAAAAAATTGAAAATGTTGTAAAAAACTTTTTTAATAATTTTTTAGAATTACTTACTAAGTTAAAAAAACAATCAAATGTAAATGTTATTATTATTTCTAATGAAGTTGGAATGGGTCTTGTTCCACCTAACCCTCTTGGAAGAGTTTTTAGAGATTTACAGGGGGAGGTTAATAAAAAAATTGCAGCTGTTGCAGATGAAGTTTTATTCTTTGTTTCAGGGGTGAATATAAAAATAAAATGAGGTTTTTATCTGCTTTAAGTTTTTTAACAATAATAAAAATCCCAAAAAAATTTTTAATTTTTAAATTAGATAAATATTACGAACTGCTTTCTTTTTTCCCCACAGTAGGACTTATTATAGGAATTTTAAATTTTATAGTTTTTTTTATCTTAAGTTTAATTTCACACCCCTTACTTAGTGCTTGCTTTGTTGTTATTTTTGAAACAATTTTAACTGGTGGGCTACACCTGGATGGTCTTGCTGATACTTTTGATGGATTTAGCAGCAAAGAAAAAGATAAAGATAAAATAATTGAAATAATGAAAAAGCCAAACATTGGAGTTTTTGGAGTAATTTCTATAATATTTTTAATAATTTTAAAAATTGTTTTAATTTATTTAATTTAT
>CAYLWJ010000145.1:0-5203 GCA_964387355.1 uncultured Actinomycetota bacterium
GTAATGAATAAATTAGCCCAAAAAGGACTTTTAAAGCAAGATAAAAGCTCAAAAGTCTACCAGTACAGTTCACTTGTTGACAGACAGGAGTTGTCTAAAAATATGATTAAGTCTATTGCTGAAAAACTTTTAGATAAAAAAGATTTTTTAACTATTTTAAATATTTTTAGTAATATTAAAAAGCTTGATAAAGATACTTTGAGTTTTATTATTAATAATATATAAAATTAAAGAAGGAATAAAAAATGATAAGTATAAATAAAACTAAGAATTTATGGAATAATGATAAGAAGTTTAAAAAAATAAAGTCCTCATTTAGAAGAGTCCCTTTGTGTTGTTGGTTCTGGTGTTGGTGGGTAATTAATAACTAATATAAACTTATTTACTTCATTTTTTCCCTTTTCTTTATATTTTTTTAAAAATCACTAAATATTTTTATAAAATAGCCGATATTATATATAGACTAAAAATATTTAAAAAATATATTATTTTATTAGTTAAAACATAGTTTAATATATAAAAATGGCTATTTTATATTTAGATGAGCAAGGAAGCTCAGTATATAGAGAAAAAGGAATATTAATTGTAAAAAAAGACGAAAATATTTTAGCAAAAATCCCATTTGCTCAAATTGATTCTATAATTATATTAGGAGCTGTATTTATCACACCAACAGCACTAAATCTAATATTTGGTAACTCTATATTTACCAGTTTTTTAACTATAGATGGTAGATATAAGGGTTCACTTTTTTCTGGTTTTTCAAAAAATATATTTTTACGGCTTAAGCAGTATGAACTTTATAATAATCAAGAATTTAGGCAGCAATTTTCAAAAATAATTGTTTTAAATAAAATAAAAAACAATTATACACTTTTACTGAAATATAAAAGAAACCATAGAAATGCAGAAATTGATGAAGAAATTGGGAAAATAAAATCAATTATTGACAACTTAAAAGAAATTAAAAAAATAAATATAAACCAGCTTCTTGGCATAGAGGGAATTTCATCTAAATATTATTTTAGTGCTTTTAGCAAAATGCTTAGGAAAGAGTTGGCTTTTAAGAAAAGAACTTCCCATCCACCAAAAGACCCTGTAAATTCTTTACTTAGCTTAGGTTATACACTTTTATTTAATGAATTTGTAAGTCTTATATATTCAAATGGACTTGACCCCTTTATAGGATATTACCATGAATTGGAATACGGAAGGGAATCATTAGCAGTTGATTTAATGGAAGGGTTTAGATTTATAATTGACTCTTTTGTTTTACAGCTGATAAATAAGAATGTAATAAAAAAAGATGATTTTGAATTTAACACTGAAAAAGGCTGCTATATTTTAAAAGATAAACCTAGAAAATCATTTTATAAAAGTTATGAGGAAAAATTATTAACAAACATAACAATTGATGGGAAATTAATAAATTACAGAAAAATATTTTCTAATCAAGTATTGAATTTTTCTAAATCATTAAAAGATAATTCTATAAATACCAATAATAACAATAAAAATATCGTCTTAGTGGATGAAAAAGATAATTTGGTTTTACAAAATAATCAACAATATAAATTTTTTGAGCCTTTTATATATAGATAATATTCTTTAATATTAGAGGGTTATTATATTTTAGGAAAATATTTTTATTAAAATGTTTTATGTAATTGCTTATGATATTCCTGATAATAAAAGAAGAACAAAATTGCATAATTTGTTAAAAGGTTTTGGTGTGTGGAATCAATTTAGCTTGTTTGAAGCTCATCTTGATTCGCAAAGGTTTAATAAAATGTTATCCATAATTAATAAAATAATAAAAAAAGATAAAGATAATATTAAAATATACTATCTATGCAAGGATTGTTTTTCAAAAATTGTAAGCATTGGAAATGCTGAAATTACTGAAGAAAAAAAGGTTATTGTTATTTAAAAATTTTATACAATAATAAAAAATATTTGAAAAGATTTGAAATTCTTTATTGTATTTATTTGTATTTATATTATTTATAATTATTTATGATTATTTATAATATTGAGTGTCTGTCCTTATTAACAAGCTTAATAAGCTTAATAAAAACATAGGGGGTAATCAATGTATGAAACTGCACTAATAATAGCAGTTGGCAAAGGCAGTGGAACTGAAAATGGAATAATTTACTCCATAAAAAATAATAATCCAAATAAAATTGTTTTTTTATATAGTAGTGAAAGCTTAGAAAAATTAATTTGTATTTTAGGCAAATTAAAACATGATGAACCAAATTTTTTTCAAGATTTTTTAGATGAAGCAAAATTAAATTCGAAGGATTTTTGTGATATTGATAATGAAGCAATAAGAACCGTTAAATTAAGGATGGATGAAATTGAAGATTTTAGGCCGGTTTACCGAAAGTGTGTTTTAATAATAGAAGAGTTAGAAAAACTTGGTTTTAAAAATGATAACATTATTGTAGATTTTACATTTGGAACCAAAGCAATTACTGCAGGGCTTATAATTGCCAGCATTTTTAAAAAAATAAAAAAGTGTACTTATGTAGGCAGTGGAGGAGAGAAAAGATCTAGCAATGGTATAGTTATATCAGGTTCAGAAAATTTAAATAAGATTGAGCCAAAAATTATTTATGATGATTATAATTTTGAATATTTTAAAAGTTATTTTAACAGCTATAAATTTGCAGCATGTATGGATTTAATAGACAGTTTTAGCGATAGATTTTTTATAAGGATTTTTAACAGAAACAAAGATAGTTTTGATTCTGCAGAGAAAGATATAGATTATGCACATATAATTAAGAGCTGTTTTAAAAAATTAGTAGATGGTTATTACTTCTGGGATAAATTTGATTATGAGTCTGCATTAGAGCGTCTTAAAAAAATAGGTGATTATAAAGTTTTTTTTTGCAATTTGATTTGGAAACATTTAATAAAAACATTGAATTTATAGAAAATATTGTAAGATTAAAAAAACAAGGTAATAAATATCCACAAGATATTGCGGTTGATTTATTTTTAAACTCTATTAGAAGAGAAAAAGAAGATAAATTTGATGATGCATTAATAAGATGTTACCGAATAATAGAGTATATTTCTCAATCAGTTCTTTTTAATGAATTTGGAATAGATGTTGGCAATGTTGATTTAAATAAATTAAAAATTATTTTAATGCAAAGAAATTTTTCATCCGCTGATAAAGATTTTGAATATATTAAAAAAAATATTATTTCGGAAATAACTAAAAGGATAGGCAATGCTTACAAAAAAACTTATATTACAAGCGGACTTCAAAAAAATTATAAACTGTTAAGTATATTAAAACACCCGCTTGGCATTAAATTTGAAAATGACTCAGAAATTAATAATAAACTTGAAATTAGAAACAAGTCAATTTTAATTCATGGGCTTGACCCTATAAACAAGAAAAATTTTGATAATTTAAAAGAATGGGTCAACTCATATTTAGTTGATTTTTTAGGTAATAAAAAATATGAAGAATTGTTTAAATTTTGCAGTATGGCAAATTTTATAAATTAAAAAGTAAAATAGTAAAAAATAAATTGTTAAATTGTATTATTATGTATTATTAAAAGTATTCTAAAAGTTACTAAAAGTAGATATTTAGATATTTAATATACTAATAAAATAGTTATAACATATAATTAAGTAAGATATATTACCCAAAAAATTAAATTTAAATTTAAATTTAAATTACGTTTGGCTTTCTATCAAGTCTTTTTGTATTACCATTCTTTTATAGCTGTAGTTGTCTTTTTCCTTTTGCCATACAGGGTCAAATACTTCTTTTACAGACTTAGAATATCTGTCAAGTTCTTCATTTATTTTAAAAAGTATATTTTCAGCACCTTGATGGGTGGGATAAATTTTGCAAGTTTTATAAAGTTCTCTTGAGATATTTGTTTCATCTATTAGCATGCAAGGTCTGTATAAATTATCGCAGTAAGGCTGTTTTGCTCTTATTTTCCTAAAATAACTGCAGTTTAAGGCTTCAATTAAAGGCATGTCCTTTATATTTACTTCAGCAAAGTGTGTAAATATGCAAGGCTCAACATCACCTTTATTGTTAATATGAGCATATTGACTTCCAGCAATGCATCCTCCAACTAAAGGTGCATCACCCCAGAAATCGACAAGGAAGATGGGTTTTTGAGCCCTTGAATTGTGAACAACCTCTTTTAGTTTTAGACGCTGCTGAGCTGTTGGCATTAAAGAGATATCAGAATTTTGCCCCACAGGCATATAAAGAAAATACCATCCAAGAAAGGCACCCTTTTCTATCATAAAATCTATGAAGTCTTCACTGGTAATATAATCAAAATTATTTCTTGTAACTGTTACAGAAAAGCCAAATGGAAGCTTGTTGTTTTTAAATATAGACATTGCATTTTGAACCTTTTGATATACCCCTTGGCCTCTTCTAAAGTCAGTCTCAGCATTGCCGCCTTCAATGCTAAACATTATGAGAAGATTTCCCATTTTTACTATTTCTTCAGCTTTTTTATCATCAATTAAAGTTCCATTTGTAAAGATTTGAAAAAAAGCATCATCATTTTTTTTATATACTTCAAATACATCATCTCTAATGAAAGGTTCTCCGCCCAGAATTGTGTAAAATACCACACCTATGTCTTTGCCCTCTTTTATTATTCTTTCAAAAAGTGAAATATCCATATCATCTTTTTTTGAGTAACTATCAGCATAGCAGCCTAAGCATTTTAAATTGCATCTCATGCTAGGACTTATAAGAATTGTAGTTGGCACGTTGTAACCTCTATCCAGCAGCTTTTGTCTTTTTTTGTGATTTAATATTATTCCCTGAACCAAGAAATTTTTAATAAACTTTTTACTGAAATTGGGGCTTGAATTTACTATAATGTTTTTATATAGCCTTTTTTGCAAATCTTCAATTGATAGTTTTTCTCGAAGATTTCTGACTACATCTTTATGTTTTTTTGCAATGAAAAATTCTACTATGCCAAGAAAATTGTTTATGGTTTTATCGGATTGTCTAACAAGAGTATATATTAATCTATACAGAAATAATTTTTTAATGTTTTCAATTGAGTTTTCAATTGATTTTTTAATAATTTCAATAATATTTTTATTTTTACTGCCAATGGTATTACTTATATTATTTATTTTATTTACATAATTGTCTATATTATTTATATTATCTATATTATCTAAA
>CAYLWJ010000146.1:0-2511 GCA_964387355.1 uncultured Actinomycetota bacterium
ATATAAATGATATAAAGGTATTTTTAGAACAAAGGCTTGGCAATAATTTATTGGACAGTGACATTAAAAACCTAGCAAAATTATTTAAAATAAAACATATGCAAGAAATTAATGCTTGTGATGCTGTATATATTGCATTAAAGGAGCTAGGTGGAGCAGCTCATTATAATGACATTGCAAAGAAATGTGCTGAGTTATTTGGAGATTTTGAAAAATTTACCCCAAGAAATGTTCATGCTTATTTATGTAGAGAAAAACAATCTGATGCCAATAGGCTTCCATGGGTTTGGCTTGGCCAAAAAGGGTACTACGGATTAAAGGAGATGGGATTTAAAAGACCTGAGAAAAAAATTTATGATGAGATTGCTCAAATAGTTAAAGAAGAATATTATAAAACAAGCAAGCCTGTTAGTTTGATAAAAATTAAAGCTCAGCTTAAAAAAACAAGACCTTTCCTTAATGAAAGCAGTCTTATAATTGGAGTTACCTTTAATGAAAAAGTAAAATATTTAAATAAAAAAAGAAGCTGTGTTCCTATTGAGGAGTGTGAAAAATATTTAGATACTGATAGTATTGATGGTATTGATAGTATTGATAGCGGTAAAGGTAATCATTATAAGGATTTGGATCGTAAGTTCAACAATAATTTTGTTAATATTAGTAACGAAGAAAATAAAATCAGTAATAAAAATATTTTAGATGAAGATTTTATTGACAAGGCTTTATCAAAATTTCAAGACAAAAAGTAAAATAAAGAGTAATTTAAATTTATTATAATATTTATTGTAATAATTTTTTTATATTTAAATTTTTAAAAAGGAGTTAAGGTGAAAACTTTATTTGAACTTTGTAAGCCAAGAGAAAGTGTATTTGACATATCAAAAGCGGAAGATGTATTAGATTTAACTGACTTAGCCCAAAACAGAATAAACGCTACAGAATTTTTTGAACAAAATTATTTAACAGTAGGAATGAAACTGCTTTTTGAAGAAGCTTTTAGCAGACTTCATAGACGTGGTGGCTCTTCAATAATAAAACTAACTCAAACAATGGGTGGCGGTAAAACTCATAATATGATTGCTCTTGGACTTCTTGCAAAAAATCCTGAACTTAGAGAAAAATTTTTATCTGATAAATTTAAAAATAGTCCTTTAGGAAAAATAAATATTGTTTGCTTCACTGGAAGAGAAAGTGATGCACCATTAGGTATATGGGGTTCGATTGCAGAGCAGTTAAATAAAAAAGATGTTTTTAAGTCTTATTATACTCCGCTTTCAGCGCCAGGACAAAATGCTTGGATAAATTTACTAAGAGGTGAACCTCTTATTATTTTACTTGATGAGCTTCCGCCTTACCTTGAAAATGCAAAATCAAAACAAATTGGTGATACAAATCTTGCTGTAGTAACAACTACTGCCCTTGCTAATTTGTTTGCTGCAGTAAATAAAGAAGAACTGTCAAATATTGTAATAGTTATATCTGATTTAAAAGCTGTTTATGAAAGTGGAAGTGAATTGCTTCAATCATCTTTTAGAGAACTTGATGCAGAAGTTAGCAGATATTCAAAAGATATTGAACCAGTGGGAAGCACAACAGATGAAGTCTATCATATTTTAAAGAAAAGACTTTTTAAAGAATACCCTGATGAAAATTCAAAGGAAGTTATAGAGATAGCAAATGCATATAAAGATGCTGTAAATCAGGCAAAGCAAATGGGCTATACTAATTTTTCTCCTGATCAGATATTTTTAGGTATAAAGGAAACATATCCTTTTCATCCTTCAATAAGGGATTTATATGCAAGATTTAAAGAAAACAAAGGTTTTCAGCAAACAAGAGGTATTATTAGGCTTATGAGAAAAATAGTGTCTCAGCTATATTCTGGCGATAAGCCAAAAGCAATGGACAAATATCTAATAAATATTCATGATTTTGATTTAAATGACAGTGAGATGCTCTCAATGGTTGTATCAATAAAGCCATCTTTAAATAATGCTATTAGCAAGGATATAGCTTCAAATGGCAGATCAACAGCTGAGATAATTGATAAAAGTTCTGGAACTGGCCAGACTTTAATGCAGGATTTTGCAAAAATAATTTTAGTTTCTTCATTATCTGATGTGCCTAATGCAGTTACAGGTCTTACATTTTCAGAAGCAATTGCATACCTTTGCGAACCAAATAAAAATATTTCTAATTTAAAACCGTTACTTGAAGATTTTGAATTAAAGGCGTGGTATTTATTTAAGGATAGAGATGGGCGAATTTTATTTAAAAATATCAAGAACTTAATTGCTGAAATTAATAGCCTAGTAGATTCATATGATAATGAAATGGCAAAAAAAGAATTAAGAACTTTTCTTTATGAAAAATTTAAACCTACAGTAAAAGACTGCTATCAGAATGTGTTGGTATTTCCTGCAATTGATGAAATTAATTTGTCTCAAGATAAAGTTACATTAGTATTATTTGAACCAACAATTACTGGAGACTTACCTAATGAATTAAAAC
>CAYLWJ010000147.1:0-5511 GCA_964387355.1 uncultured Actinomycetota bacterium
ATGCTGGAGGTGAGTTTTTATACAAATTAGTAAAAAAGGTAGATGTACCAGTGGTTATTAGTTCTATTCCTGAGCCGGAAGCTTTGTATAAACCACCTTACAAGAAGAGGTACGCATCTTATTGTGGTGGGCAATGGAATATGAATATGTGTTATCTTGCTGGAATAAAAGCAAAATTTTTATTTGGTCTACCATCAGAAGAGGAATTCATTAAAAAATTAGATTACAGTTTAAAAGCAATTGAGGTTATAAATAAACTTAATTATTGGAAAGTTTGCTTAATTGGAAGTAAAACTCCTGGTTATTATGGAGCTATATTTTCAGAGGACATGCTAATGAGAAAATTTAATTCTATAATTACCTATTTGGATTTTGGAACAATTAATATTTTGAAAGATAAAATTAGTGATAAGGAAGCATATGAATTCATAAAAAATTATTTTAAAAAAGACCAAATTAGTTATTTATTATCTAAAGAACAATTAAATAACACAGTAAAGACGTATTTAGTGTTAGAAAAATATGCAAAAGAAAATAATATAGATTCATTTACTATGAAGTGTGTGCCTGAAACAGTTGACTTATTGGGTATTTGTCCATGTGGTATTAATTCTTTATTAACAGAAAATAATTATATTAGTGGCTGTGAGGGTGACATTTTGTCAACACTTACAATGCAGATATGTTATTTATTAAACAAGAAAAAGCCTTTACAAGTTGATATAATGTCTATAAGAGAAAAAGATGATTCATTACTTTTATGGCACTGTGGTGCTGGAGCTCCATCAATTGCTAATGGAAACGTTGTAAAATACACAAACAGCCCAATACTTTGCGACAGAAGTGGAAGTCCATTAGGAGTGTGTGTTGATTTTATTCCTAAATATGAGGATGTTACTTTGTGTCAGTTAAGTGAGGATTGGCAAAAAGGCAATTACAGGTTTTTTGTTGCTTATGGTAATATGATAGAAACAAAACCGTTTATTGGTGGAAACTCAATAAAAGTAAAATTTAAAATTGCTGCTGAAGCATTAGGTTTTTATATTACAGAAAATTACCTCCCTCATCATTTTCAGGTCACTGGTGGTAATTTATGTGGTTTTATTAAGGAGATTTGTTTTTGGAAAAGCATAGATTTATTAGAAGTTTAATATTTAATTTTAAACTAACGTCATTGGAGGGTGATTTTAATGAACGAAAGAATAGCAAAACTTAAAAATCTTTTTTTAGAAAATTCTCATCATAAATACAGATTAAATAACTTTGAGTGTTCAATAATTAATGATGAGACAAAAAAACTCCCGTTAATAATAAGGAAGGCATTGGCTTTTAAGAAAGCAGTGGAAGAAATGCCGATATATATACAAGATGGAGAGTTAATAATTGGTGGTAGAACTATTTTTAATTTGCCAGTGCATCATACAGATGAAGAATTTGAAATCTCTAAATACTCTAACAATAATATTTATAATCCAGTATTTAATAATGTTTATAATGAAAGTATTGACGAAGTTGGTGATAAAGTAGCTGATACTAATCCCCCTAATTACCAAAAAATTATTAATAATGGTCTACAATGGTATTGGAACTTTGCTGATGATAAATTAAAAAAAAATGACCTTAATGAGGAACAAGTTAATTTTTATAAGGCAGTAAAAATAGTTATAGATGGAGCAAAGAATCATATAAAAAGGTATGTTGATTTAATAGATAAGAAATTATCAGAAGAAAACATTGAAGATAAAAGAAGAAAAGAACTAGAGTTAATAAAAGAAAATATTTCATATATTATTAAAAATCCTCCAAAAACATTTTTTCAAGCATTACAACTAATGTATTTTATTCATTCACTTTTGTGGATTGAATCAATTTGTTTAGTATCATTTGATAGAATAGATCAATATTTATACCCTTTATATAAAAATGATATTGAAAAAGGTATTCTAGACATTGATAAAGCTACTGAGATAATTCAGTGTTTTTTAATCAAGATTAATCATGAAATAGACAGACCTAATAACCGTTTTGATTGGCTTAAGGGTGATACTGGTCAGACAATAACTCTTGGTGGGATAAAGTCTGGGGCTTTAATTGAGAATGGTGATAATGAGTTAACCTATCTTTTCATGGATGCAATCAAAGACCTTAAATTAACAGACCCTCATATTCATGTTAGATTAGGTCAAAATTCTAATGATAAAACTTGGGATAAAGTGTTAGAATTGATTTCTTTAGGGTTAGGTGTTCCTGTAATAGACTGGGATGAAAATATTATAGAAAGTTTACGTAATGTTGGAATATATTCAGAGCAAGACATTGCAAATTACTGTGGAACAGGCTGTTGGGAAATTATAATTGGTGGTAAAACTAGTTACAGACAATGCGGTAATATTGACCTTTTAAGACCACTTGAATGGGTATTGTTTAGTGGGAAAAATCCTATCCATGAAGATCCTAATATAAAACCGCCTATTGATAACAAATTTATGGGTATAAATATTGGTAAATTATCCAATTTAAAAACTTTTGAGCATTTTATGAATGCTTATAAAGCTGAATTAAGATACTACATACTAATGGTCGTTTCTAATGTTATTAAAACTAGCTTAGGCTATAGCCCCTTTTTGTCTACTTTTGTTGAAGACTGTCTTGAATTAGGTAAGGATATAAAAGATGGCGGAGCAAGATATAAAGAGACTGATTTACAAGCTTCATCATTAGCAAATGCTGCAGACTCTCTTTATACTATAAAAAAACTTGTTTATGAACAAAAAGAATTAAATTTAGATGAACTGGCTAATATTTTGCTAAACAATTATGAAAAATATGAGGATTTAAGACAAAAAATAGTAAACAAATTGCCAAAATTTGGAAATGATATAGATGAGGTAGATTATATTGCAAAAGAAGTAGCTGAGTTCTTTTCAGATGAAGTTACAAGATACATTAATGGCTGGGGAGGACCTTTTAGGGCTAGAATTGCAGGTGCAAGTTCTTATGTTGACAATATTAAGTTTATCGGGGCAACACCTGATGGTAGAAGAATAGGTGACTACACTAGCTTAAATTCATCACCCCAGTTGGGTATGGATAAAAATGGCCCTACTGCTTTGTTAAGAAGTATATCCAAGATTGATACAAAAAAGTTTGCAGGTGGATTTATTACAGATCTTAAATTTTCAAAAGATTTATTTAATACTAAGGAAAATAGAGAAAAGATTAAAAATCTTTTTAAAACCTTTTTTAAGTTAGGTGGCAAACAGCTTCAAGTCAATGTTGTTGATAGTGATACACTAAAAGATGCTCAAAAGCACCCAGAACTTTACAAGGATTTGATTGTAAGAGTATGGGGTTTTTCTGCATATTTTGTTGAATTGCCAAAAGAGTTTCAAGACCATGTGATACAAAGGACAGAATTAGGTATTTAATTTTAACAATTACTTTTTGGGGGATTAATATGGAAGTTAGTACTGTTTTGGGCAAAATTAGCGTAGATTCTTTAGGATTGATATCTCCACATGAACATATTTTACTTGATGCTTGGAGCAATATGAAAAATTATCTTCCTGAAATTAAGGAAGTGACAAAAAAAAATTTATTTAGACAAAAAGTTACAATGTCTGTCCTTGGTGAGTTAAAATTAAATGCGCTAGCTGTATTGGATAATGTTATACTCTCAGATGTTGATGTAGCTATAAAAGAGCTTATTGAGTTTAAAAAGTTTGGTGGTGACACCATAGTAGATCAAACAAATGAAAATATGGGAAGGGATGTAATAGCCTTAAAAAATATTTCTAGAATAACTGGTCTAAATATAATAGTTTCAACAGGCTTCTACCTTGATGCTAATCATCCTGATTATGTCGAGCAAAAAAATGAGGAAGAGCTTGCGCAGATTATGGTAAAGGAAATAAAGGAAGGGATTGATGATACTGGAATTAGAGCTGGTATCATTGGTGAAATTGGAGTAAGTAGAGGAATATTGCCTGATGAGAAAAAGGTGCTTAAAGCAGCAGCGCTTGCACAAAAAGAGACAGGAGTGCCCCTATCTGTGCATATTTGGCCCTTTGGTTTTGATGGAGTAGAGGTAGTAAATATCTTGAAAAAAAAAGGTGCAGATATAGAAAAGCTCATTATTTGTCATGTTGATGGACATACAAATGTTAATTACTGTAAAGAATTACTTTCAGAAGGTTGCTATATAGAGTTTGATCATTTTGGAAAAGAATACAGAGAAGTCAGGGATGACGGAATCTATATTATTCCAAATGATTTAGAAAGACTAAATATTATTAAAACTCTGATAAGGAGTGATTCTGGATATCTAAACAAGATACTGATATCTACTGACAGGTGTCTTAAAATGGAGCTTATTAAGTATGGAGGTTTTGGCTACTCTCATATATTAAAAAATATAGTTCCATACATGAAAAAACTAGATTTTTCTGAGAATGATATTGAAGTTTTGATTTACAAAAATCCTCATAGATTATTTTCACACAAAAAATAAATTTTTTGTATTATATTTTGAATTTTTTGTTGCATAACATTTAATTAAAAAATATAGATAAAAATAAAAATAAAATGAGCTTGGGTTTAATATTTGATATTAAAAGATTTGCAATTTATGATGGTCCAGGTATAAGGACTACTATTTTTTTTAAAGGGTGTGGTCTAAACTGCATATGGTGTCATAATCCTGAGGGCATAAGAACAAATTTAGAATTATTTTATAATCCTAATAAATGTATTAATTGTAATATTTGTTTTAGCGTATGTCCGGTTAAAAAAGTGGCAAAATCTATACAAAATAGATTTAATACTAGTATTAATTGTCTAGATAACTGTATTAAATGTTATGATAACTGTCCAACTAATGCAATTTATAAAAAAGGGGAATACTACTCAGTTGACAAACTTGTTAATTTGTGTTGCAAAGACAACGAATTCTATAAAATCTCTGATGGTGGTGTTACACTATCTGGTGGAGAGCCTTTATTGCAAATAGACTTTGTGGAAAAATTTTTGCAAGCTTTAGTAAATAAAAATATAAATATTGTTGTAGATACTTCAGGATATGTTAAGTGGTCGAGTATTGAGAAAATTGTAAACTTAGTTGACTTGTTTTTATTTGATTTTAAATTTTTTGATGAAAAAAGGCATATTGAATATACAGGAGCATCTAATAAAATTATTTTAGAAAATTTAAAAAAATTAAGTTTGATAACAAAGAAGATTATTATAAGAATACCGATGATTCCAGGAATAACGGATACTGATGACAATCTAAAAGAAATAGCGTTTTTTATTAAAAGAGAATTTTTAGATATAATAAGGGTGGAATTATTACCATACAATCCTTTAGCCCAAACAAAATATTGTATTAAAGGAGTTAATAATGTTGGAATAAAGCACTATTTCAGCAATGGTTTGGAAAGTCAAACCAAAGAGTTATTATTTAATAAAAAAAATATATTTAAAGCTTTTTCAATTAACACCAAAGTACTTTAT
>CAYLWJ010000148.1:0-28468 GCA_964387355.1 uncultured Actinomycetota bacterium
CAATTAGTAGCAAACATAATAAAATAAGTGTAAACATATACTAATTAGTTCTTGTTGAATAATTGACTAAAATTTAAAAACTTAAAAAAATTTGTGCTTAATGCATTCAGATTTTTTACAGGATTATGAATTATTCAGCATGAACTAATTATGAAATTATTATAATTACATGTTTACACTTATTATATGGAATATATGAAAGCATCTAAAATTTTACGGTAAAAAATAAATAAAAATAATCCATACTTTCCCATTAAGTTTTATATTATTAGTATTATTTATAGTATTATTACATCATAAAAATTTTAGATGCTAATTTTAAATATATTATTAGATATATTTACCAATTATATAAATATATAGAAATCTTTACACAACTCCTTGTGCGTACATTGCATCAGCAACTTTTAAAAACCCAGCAATATTAGCACCTGCTAAAAGGTTATTTTTAAATCCATACTTATTAGCAGCTTCATTACATTTTAAAAATATATCTTTCATTATATTCTTTAATTTTAAATCCACTTCTTCAAAAGACCAAGAGGTCCTCATAGAATTTTGCTGCATTTCTAATGCAGAAGTTGCAACACCTCCAGCATTGGCTGCTTTAGCTGGTGCATATAAGACATTATTTTTTAAAAATAAATCTATAGCTTCAGGAGTGCACGGCATATTTGCACCTTCACCAATAGCTATACAGCCATTCTTTATTAAAGTTTTTGCAAGCTCTTCATTAATTTCATTTTCTGTTGCGCAAGGAAGTGCAATATCACACTTTACCTGCCAGATATTTTTACAGTTGCTTTCAAACTTTGTGCTATCACTTGGCAATATACATTCTTTTATTCTTTTTCTTTTAATTTCTTTACCTTCCTGAACTGCATCAATATTAATTCCATTTTCATTAAAAATATAACCATTAGAATCGCTCATTGCTATAACTATTCCACCAAGCTCGCTAACTTTTTTTGCTGCATAAATGGCTACATTACCAGAGCCTGAAATAACTACCTTTTTATTTTTAAAATTTAAATTTTTTGTAGCTAACATTTCTTCCATAAAATATATTAATCCATAACCAGTGGCTTCTGTCCTTACAAGGCTACCTCCATAGCTTAAACCTTTTCCAGTTAAAACTCCTTCATAAATATTCTTAATCCTCTTATATTGACCATAAAGATATCCAATTTCCCTTGCACCAACACCTATATCTCCGGCTGGAACATCAAGATCAGCTCCAATATGTCTGTATAACTCAGTCATAAAACTTTGACAAAACCTCATTATTTCATTATCAGATTTGCCTTTAGGATCAAAGTCGCTTCCACCTTTTGCCCCGCCAATACTTAAACCTGTTAAAGAATTCTTCAGTATTTGTTCAAAAGCTAAAAACTTTATAATTCCTAAATAAACAGATGGATGAAATCTAAGTCCACCTTTATAAGGGCCAATTGCACTGCTAAATTGAACTCTAAATCCCCTGTTAACTTGAGTTTTCCCATTATCATCAATCCAAGGAACTCTAAAAATTACTTGTCTCTCTGGCTCAACAAATCTTTCAAGTAAACCCACTTTTTCATACTCAGGATGCTCCTCAAAAACTGGTTCCAGTGTAGTTAAAACCTCTGTTACCGCCTGTATAAATTCTGGTTCATTTGGATTTTTTTTAATAACTTCGTCTAAAACTCTTTTTGTGTAAGACATTTTATCCTCCCTACTAATTACTTTTTATAATTTCTATGTTAAATTTTAAAATTTAAAAAATATTAAGATACAAGTAAACCAGTAAAATAAAAAAAGCCTTGTTTGTAAATGCAAAATTGCATAACAAAACAAAGGCTTCTTCGCCATTTAGCTGCACTTCACTGTACAGCTTGTTGATTATTTTTATTTGTTAATTATATTTATAAAAATTTATAAATTTTTTTGTAATTTTAATAAAAAAATAGTAAAAATCAATAAATTTTATAAATTATTTTTTTACATATTTACATAATTACATAAATATGCTAATATTACAGTATAAACTTTTTTATAAATTATTATATAAAATTTTTTAATCTAAATATTTTAAATATGAATCTTTTAAATAAATACATCTTTGCTAATACCGATAAATATCTTTTAAAAACCTTACTTTTAATGATGACATTACTAATAGCAGCACTGCCATCTACATTTTTTTTAAAACCACTAGATGCACAAAACAATTTACGAATTTTAAATAGAGAAACTAAAGCACCACTTATAATTCCATTAAATGGAAAAATTTCTGTTCATTTTAGGCAGTCTTATTTTGATATAAAAGAAAATGTTACTAGAAAGCATACTGGTGTAGACATTGAGGGATATATCGGCTCAAACGTTATTGCTTCAGGTAATGGCATAGTAAGCTATATAGGCTTTTCACCAATTGGTGGAAGGACAATAGTAATAAAACATAATGAAAAATTAAGAACTACTTATTTAAACTTATTACAAATTTTAGCAGCTCCTGGGCAGAGTGTAAACCAAGGAGACATTATAGCAACTATTGGAGCAAATGATGACCCCTCAAGTGAAATTCCTCACCTTCATTTTGGGATAATTTATGATAATTACTATTTAGACCCAGAAGATATTTTTAAAATAAACTACAGAAGTATATCAAAATATATATCTTTAAAAAACATTAAGCCAGATTTTAGCATAGAAATTTTAGAAAATTAAAATTTAAGCACATTAAAAAAATTCGGGCAGTTTTAAAAAAATTGAAGTTTTTCTAGCTCTTTATCTAATTTTTTATCTATTTCTTCTTTTTTTACTCCAAAAGCTATTATATTTAAAGTTATTTTTATTTTTTCAAAAGCCTTTTTTAAAAAACCCTCAACTTTTGGATCTTGATTAATATCTAATACGCTCACTTGTAGATAGTCTTCGCCATTAGTAGTAGAGATAAATTTTATATGTCCTAAATTATTACTGCCATTGCCGCGAAGTAAATTGAGGATATCTTTTACAATTTCCTTAATTTTTAAAACGAAATCTTCTTTAGTTACTGGTTTTGAAAACGTAAGAATAATATTCTTATTAAATATTACTGATTTTTGTTCTGTCATAAATTAGAATTTTAGAAAATGGTAATAATTTTATTATATTTTATATATAAAATTATTTATTATTGTCTTAATATTGCCTTATTATATCTTAGGTATCTTATTTTAACATTTTTTAAGTTTAAGTCAAAATTTTTTACTATTTAAAAAAATAATAACATTCTTAGTAAAAATAATTTTAAATAAATATTGACTTTTTTAAAAAAGAATGTAAAATTACGCAAAATTAAAATTTAGAATATAGGTTATATTAATATTCTTATATAATTATTATATTTATATAAATATATATCATTTATAAAATATTAAAATATATTAATTAGCCTATTGACATTTTAAAAATATATTATATAATTACTATTAATTTAATAGAGAATAAATAAGTTTACCCCTCACCCCTCCTTTCTAGTAAAACAGGAGCCCAAAAGGCTCCTGTTTTTTTATTGTAATGCGATTTTTAGCCATAATATTTTAAGCTGACTCTAATATTATAAGGCTGACATAAGATTATAAAAGCTGACCTAAGATTATAAGCCTGCCATAATATTTTTAAGCCTACACAATAATATTTTAAGCCATTAATTAAGCCATTAGCCCTGCAGCAGCTCCACCTAAAAGAATAGCATTATCAACCTTGTTTATTTCATAGTAATATTCGTAATTATATGGTCTGCAACTCTTAAGAATATCATTTAGGTGAGCATTAACCCTGTAATTAAAGTTTTTCATTTTATAAAAGCTACTTCCTTCAGCAACAATACAAACTGGATAACATGGATTTTTCCCTGTTTGTGTTTTTATTATTATTGAACCTAGTACAATTGCTGCTAAAACTGCTGCTCTTTCAATTAAAAAATCAAAAATATAATATATTAGCAAAATGTCTTGCAAAGTAAGCAAATTTATATAAGGACTCCAAATTGAATTTATTGGTGGAAAAGCTAAGAATAAATCTATTTCTTTTGAATTTAGCTCCTTAAAGCTATAAATTATTTTTGCTGCGCTTTCAGAAAATATATTATCATCTGCAGCTTTTTTTAAAACTTCAAGTGCAAGACTGCCAAGATAAGCCCCTGAAAACATTTTTTCATACCTCGCATATCCTGGATTTAATGTTTTTTTATCAAATATTTCATCAATTATGCCGGTTGGACCTCTTGAAAAATTTCCTGCTTCAACATTAATTATTTGCTCACTTTCCCAGTTAATATCAACTAAATTTTTGCTTGACTTGTCATTTAATTTTTTTAATTTTACTTGTTTATTAGTTTCTGAACTTGTTTCTATATCTTTAAGCTTTTCTATATTTGAATTTTTTTCAAAATAACTTACGTTCATGCCAGTTCCTAAAACAAAACCTACATAAGTTTCATAATATCTTTTAGGATAAGCAATAATTCCAGAAAGCAAAGATGCAACTGTGTCGTTTAACAAAACCACCTTTTTTTTGTTGCTGTAATTTTTTTTACCAAGAGCAAGAATTAAATTTTTTCCAATAAATTCTCCTTCTACCTCGGGGGCTTTTATCTCTTTTGTAAATTTTATTAATTTTCCGTCTTTATCCTTAAAAATTTCTATTGGGTACGAAAAAACAAAACCAATCTTATCACTTTGATTTATAATATTTTTTAAAGAATTTGCAATTTTATCAAAAAATACATCCTTTGAAACCTCTCTTTTAACACCAGGCATTAAGTACTTTGAAAGATTTGTAATCTCAGCTTCATAGTTTTTACTAAATTTAACTAAAGCAGATCTTAAATTTGTTCCCCCAGCATCTAATACTATTACTGATTGATTAAAATTTATTTTGCTGATATCGGAAAAATCAATAAAAGTAGGAAGCATCTTTAATGAACTATCCTTACCGCAAAGACCTTTTTCCATCTCATCTATAAAATACCCGACATATTTAACCTTATCTATATCAGAAAAAAACATTTTATACTTTTTTAAAAAATTGGATGCTTTTTGCTTAATTTTTAAAATTTCTTCTGGACTTGCAACTACACTATTTAGCATTTTATTCCTTCATTTATAAAAACATTTATTTAAAATATAAAATAAAAGTTAAATATATTTAATACAACTTACTTAAAACAGCTTATTAAAAAGCAATATATAACGAAATAAATTGGTAATCTATAAGTTAAATTTGCAGCCTTTAAATTAAAATTGCAACCTATTTTTTAATATATTTTTTTATCATTATTTCAAATTTTTCTTTTTCCTCTGGAAGTATTGAGTAAGTATGCTCTGGTGCTGGAAATTTAACTTCTTTAACATCCTTTATGTATTCTTTAATAGCATCAACAATAATTTTGCTTAAGTTAGCATATTTCTTAACAAATTTTGGTGTAAATGCTTCAAAATAACCTAATATATCTCCACATATCATTACTTGTCCATCAACATCAGAACCAGCACCAATTCCTAAAACAGGAATGCTAACAACATCTTTTATTGCTTTTGCAAGCTCTGGAGGGATTGCTTCAACTAACAAAATTTTTGCACCTGAATTTTCTACAGCAATTGCATCCATTATTAAAGCCTCAGCAGATTCTGCCGTTCTACCTTGAGCTTTAAAACCACCAAGAGCTGCTGAAGACTGAGGAGTAAGCCCAATATGTCCAATAACAACTATTCCTGCATCAGCTATGGCTCTTATTTTTGAAGCAACTCTCTGGCCGCCCTCAAGCTTTATTGCATCAACATTTGCTTCTTTTATAAACCTAACAGCGTTTGCAACTGCATCTGAATCGCTAGTATGATAGCTACCAAAGGGCATATCCCCAACTACAAAAACATCTGGTGCCCCACGCCTAACAGCCTTACAATGTATAATGCATTCATCCATTGTTACTGAAACTGTGCCACTATAACCATAAACTAGCATTCCCAGTGAATCACCAACTAAAATCATATCAATACCAGCTTGCTGCGCAAAATTGGCCATAGGAAAATCATAAGCAGTAATCCAAGTTATTTTTTCACCATTTTTACTCATTTGATAAAAATCATTAATATTTAATTTTCTTGACGCCACAAATACCCCCTTATTTTCTATCTCTTTATTTATTTCTTATTTTCTTTTTTTTATTTATTTTTTTCTTTTTTATTTATTATTTTTTAACTATTATTTGAAGTATTTCCCTATGACTTTATAAATAAATTACACTTTACTAATAAATTACCTGTATCTTGACTTTAATGCTCTTTTTATTTCAAGTTCTGATTCTTTTTTTTCTAAATCATGTCTTTTATCATGTTTTAATTTTCCTTTTGCTAAAGCCAGCTCAAGTTTAACAAGTGAACCTGACAAATACAATGAAAGAGGAACAAGGGTTAAGCTTTTATCAGTCATTTTTCCTGATAATTTATTTATTTCTCTCTTATGTAAAAGTAATTTTCTAACTCTTGTTGGTTTAATATCATCAAGCCTGCTTTTGCTATAAGGAGAAATATGCATATTATATAAAAAAACTTCTCCATTTTTTATTCTTGCATAACTATCCTTTAAATTTACTTTATGCTCTCTAATTGACTTAACTTCACATCCTTGAAGCGCAATTCCTGCTTCATACCTGTCAAGTATAAAAAAATCCTTTAAAGCTTTTTTATTTTGTGCAATTATAATTTTGTTTTCTTCTTTATTATTTTTTTTCATCAATGCTATATTAAAACTATAGTTATAAATTTTTTATCTTTATAATTTACGGCGTTTTATGTTTTTTATTTTTTAATGATATTTATTTTTTTGACTGGTTTTCAATCATTTTTTTTATTTCTTCTAATGCTTTTTTTAACTGAACATCCTCTTTGTCATCTCTTGTAAGTGCCACATATATATCAGGTGTTATACCAGTTCCATCAATTGAAACGCCAGAAGGCAAATAATATTTTGCTGTAGTAAATTTAATGCCTGAACCATCAGGCAAATCATTTAAAACCTGAACTGTTCCCTTACCAAAACTTTTTTCACCAACAAGAACAGCTCTGCCTAAGTCTTTTAACGCACCTGCAGAAAGTTCTGCAGCACTTGCAGAATAATTATTTATTAACACAATCATAGGAATATTTGTATATCCACCTGGCTTTGCCTTAAACTCTTCAACTATATCTTGATTATTAGTTCTGCCTTTAACTGTAACTATTACTCCGCTTTCTAAGAACAGATCACAAAAATTTACTGCATCATTTAATGTCCCGCCTAAATTATTTCTTAAATCAACAATAATACCTTGAATTTTTGTATTTTTATCAGCCTCATTAATTATTTGTCCAATTTTCTCATTTAATTTTGATGCTCCTTCTTCCTGGAAATCTGCGTATTGGATATATAGTATATTGTCATCAATTACATTTAAATAAAAATTAGGTACATAAAACTTCTTCCTAATAATTGTAAAGCTATACTTTTTATTTTCAGATGCCCTGTAAACTGTAATATTGACTTCAGTATTTTCTTCACCTTTTATCATAGACACAACTTCATCAAGGCTTTTCCCTTTTATATCTATGCCGTTAACAGCGGTAATTATATCTCCTTGAACTATTCCTGCATTGTATGCTGGCGTTCCTTCAATGACATTGATAACTAAGACCTCATCTTTATCATTTAAAGTTACCACAACACCAATACCGCTCATAGTTCCACTGTATGATTCAATTATTTGTTTATACTGCTGAGGTGAAAAATAATCCGCATATTTATCATCTAATATTTCCAGCATTCCTTTAATTGCAGCACTTGTAAGCTCCTGTTTTGTTTTCTTGCTAATTGAATTTGCAGTTATAAAATCTAAGGCTTTTTTTATTGTCTTAACTTCAACTGATTCCAAACTATTTTCATTTGTTTGGGTTATTAAACTTTGTGCAGAGGTATTTTTGCCTAAAAACTGATTAAAAAAGTCAACTTGAGCAATACCGCTTTCGCTAAAGTCTATTCCTAAAACAAAACCACCTAAAAAAATTACTATGGCAAAAAAACCTGCTAAGATTGATATTAATACATTTTTTTTAATGCTTTTCAATTTTATTCCTTACTAAATTTTAAGTAATATAAAAAACATAATTAAGTGATATAAAATACATAAATAATATAAAATACTATTATATAAGATTATTGAAGATATTGTAGTGGATTTTGAGCAGCACCATTTATCCTAACCTCAAAATGTAAATGAGAACCTGTTGACCAACCCGTAGAACCAACAAGCCCAATTACTTGCCCCCTTTCAACTCTCTGTCCAACAGTTACAAGTATTCTTGAAAGATGAGCATACCATGTTGCAAAACCTCCCCCATGATAAACCATAATAGAATATCCATAGCCACGGTCATATCCTGCATGTATTACCTCCCCGCCATCCGCAGATTTTATAATAGTTCCACTTGGGGCTACTATATCAATTCCTGAATGAAACCTTCTATAGCCAAATAAAGGATGCATTCTATAGCCAAAGCCTGACTGAATCCTACCTATTACAGGCCACATAAATTTACTGCCAGGGGCATTTCCATATTTATAACTTTCAAGTATACGTGTTACCTCTGCTTCTTTTATCTCTAAATCTTTTTCCATTGCAAGCAAAGCTTTTTTATTAGCTGTAGTTTTAGCAAGTAAACTGCTCTTTTCATCATAGAGACCTTGAATCTCTCTTTGTTTTTTTTCAGCTTGAGCAACAAGTTTTTCTACTGTTTCTTTGTTTTTTCTCTGTTGTTCTCTAAGGTCTATAATTGCTTTTTTGATACTTAAATTTGCAGTCCTTTTGTCTTTTATTTCATTTAAAATTTTAACATCTTGCTGAGCAAGCATGGACATTAACTTAAAACGGCTTACAAGATCTAAAAAATCATCAGCTTTTAATAATATCTCTAATAAATTGTTTTGCCTGTTTTTATAAATTTGAGCAACTCTATCATTTAAAATTGCAACTTTTTGTTGCAATTCTTCATCAATTTTTCTAAGCTCATCTTCTTTTAAAACCAACTCAATTGTAGTTTTATCAATAGCACTTTTTGTCTCGGCAAGCTTATCGTTTAGACGATCAAGCTGGGAAAGAGAATCAAGTAAAACCGCTTCTACATCTTTAACTTCTTTTAAATAAGCCTGCTCTTGTTTTTTTACCTCTTCTATTTTCTTTTTAGTTTCTTCTCTTTCTTTTTTTATCTGCTCTAATTCTTCTTCAAGTGATTGTCCATAAAGAACATTACTAAAGCTAAGCAAATTAAAAGTACTGCAAGATAAGTTTTGAAAAAAAGTAAAATTTGGACTCAAAAATAGTGTTAAAGATATAGTAAAAAAAAGAAAAAAAACTAATATCCTTATAAAATTTTTTGTTAGTCTGGATTTATACAATTTTTCCCCTATACTTTTGGATCTTATGCACCTGTTACTTTTGTATCTTAAACACCTATATATCTTTTAAGTGCAAAATTGCTGCTAAATAAACCTATAAGACAGCCTAAAATAACAAGGCCTGCATAAATATATAATATAACATTATTTGGTCCAAGAATTGCTAAATCTTTAACATGAAGTGTATCAATTATTGCCTTTTCACCTCTTATTAAAAGATAATTCGAAAGAAAATAAAGCATTATAACTGAGATTATACTACCTGCAAAACCTTCAAATAAGCCCTCAAAAATAAATGGTATTCTTACAAACCAGTTTGTAGCTCCTACAAGCTTCATCACTTCAATTTCTTTTCTCCTAGCATGAATAGAGAGCCTGATTGTATTAAAAATCAATACTATTGCAGCAAGCAAAAGCATTATTATAATTAAAAAAGCAACAGTTCCTGCAATTGCAGTGATAGAAAAAAGCTTTTGTACATAATTCTGACCATAAATTACTTCATCTATGCCCTCTATGTATGTGCCTTCTTTTGTCATAAATCTTAATGCAACCTGTTCAACTTTTTCAGGACTCTTAAGTCTAATTTCAAATGAAGCAGGTAAAGGATTACCTTGAATTTCTTTTAAAATTTCACTGCCTTCATTTTCTTTTTTAAATTTTTCTAAAGCCTGCTCTTTTGAAATATATGTAACTTTTTCAACTTCTTCCCAGCTTTTTATTTCATTTTCTAAATAATTTTTAAACTCTTCAGTTGTATTATCTTTCAAATATACTGCAAGTTCTACTTGGCTCTTAACGGAAGTTAAAATACTCTGTATGTCATAAACAAGAATAAAAAAGAAACCAACAATAAAAAGGGTAATAGCCACAGTAGAAACAGCTGTAAAAAACATTAAAAAGTTTCTTCTAAGTGTTGAAAAGGTTTCCCCAAAGAAATATCTAGGCTTAAAAATCAAAATCCGTATACTCCTCTCTTTTGATCTCTAATTATTTCACCATCTTCAAGTTCTATGACTCTTCTTCTCATAGAATTGACTATATTTTTATCATGCGTTGCCATTGCAACAGTTGTTCCTATTAAATTAATTCTTGAAAGCAGCTTCATTATACCCTCAGAAGTTACAGGATCTAAATTTCCTGTAGGTTCATCAGCGAGCAAAATAGGTGGACGGTTAACAAACGCCCTTGCAATAGATACTCTTTGTTGCTCTCCTGCTGACAATTGGTGAGGATAAGAGTTCATTTTATGCTCAAGACCAACCAGTTTTAATACTTGTGGTACCTGAACTTTTATTGCATAAGTAGGCTTTCCTATAACTTCTAAAGCAAATGCTACATTTTCAAAAGCAGTTTTATTTGGTAAAAGTTTAAAATCTTGAAAAACAGAACCTATATTTCGTCTTAGCAGTGGAACTTTTGATGCTTTTAAGTTGCAGATATTTCTTCCAGCAATAAAAATAGCACCACTTGTTACTGGAATTTCTTTGATTAATAATTTTATTATTGTAGATTTTCCTGAACCGCTAGGTCCAACAATAAATACAAACTCACCTTTTTTTATTGTAAGATTTATGTTCTTTAAAGCAACGGTTTTATCTTCATAGATTTTTGTTACATTTCTAAATTCTATCATATTCATTTATCTGAAAATACCTTTTCTTAAATTTATTGTTATTATTTAATTTATTTAATTCTGTATTTAATTCTGATTATTTAATTTATTGAATTCTAATTTATTACTAATTTATTAGTATACTTTATTTAGAATTTAATTCTAAATTCTATAATTTATTACAAATTTAGAGTTTAGCTTTTGATTAAATTTTTTTCAAGGTAACCTTTAATAAATAAATCTATTTCGCCATTTAAAACTGCATTAACATCTCCAGTTTCTATATCAGTTCGATGGTCTTTTATTAATTGATAAGGTTGAAGAACGTAACTTCTTATTTGATTTCCCCATCCAATATCTTTTTTTTCACCACGAACTTTTTCAATCTCCTCTTCCTGTTTTTTTTGTTCAATTTCATATAACTTAGATTTTAATATCTGCATAGCTATCTGCCTGTTTTGAATTTGAGACCTTTCATCTTGACATGTTACAACAATTCCAGTTGGGATATGTGTAATTCTTACTGCTGAGTCTGTAACATTAACATGTTGACCACCTGCACTGCTAGACCTAAATGTTTCTATTTTCAAATCCTTAGGATTAATCTCAACCAGTGCATCATCTTGTATTAAAGGTATTACATCAACTGAGGCAAAAGACGTATGACGTCTTTTAGAGGCATCAAAAGGTGAAATCCTAACAAGTCTGTGTATCCCCTTTTCACCCTTTAATAAACCATAAGCATTTTTTCCTGTCACTACAAACGTAATATTTTTTATACCTGCTTCCTCGCCTGGAAGATAATCAATAACTTTATATTTAAAATTTTTATTATCCATCCATTTTTTATACATTCTAAAAAGCATCTCAGCCCAGTCATGAGATTCAGTCCCGCCTGCTCCTGGATGAATATTAACTACAGCAGGATATGAATCGTATTTATCTGATAAAATTAAATCCTGTTCAAATTGTGATACTTCACTGTTCAGTTCCTTTATATTGCTACAAAGTTCTTCGTATATTTTTTTATCATCTTCAATCTCTAAAATTTCAATTGCAGTTTTAGCGTTCTCAATTTTATCTTGAAGTAATTTAAATCTTTTAATCAAGCCATTAATATCATTTATTCTTTTTGATATTTCTTTAGCTTTATTTGAATCTTCCCAAAAATTTTTTTCTGCAATTTCCTTTTCTAAATTTGCAAGCTCTTTTTTTTTATTTTCTATGTCAAAGACAGTCCTTTAAAAATTTAGACTTTTCAATTATCTTTTTTAAATTTTCCTTAATTTGAATTATATTATTTATATTTCCGCTAGATTCCAACATTTAAAAACTCCTTTCTGCAATATAATGAATTTAATTGTTTATCTTCCACAGCATTTCTTATACTTTTTGCCACTTCCGCATGGACAAGGATCATTTCTTCCTATCTTTTCAACATGAACAGGCTCTGGTTTAGAAGTCTCTGAGGTATTACTCATTTCTGACACACCACTTTGTTTTATTGCTTGTACATTTCTTATAGAAGTTCTGCTTTTAAGCTCTTGACTTTGTCTTTGGTCTTCTACTGATTCATTTATAATTACCTTAGCATTAAATAAAAGTTTTACAGTATCAACCTTAATTTCATCCATCATACTTTTAAATAAATTGTATGCTTCATGCTTATACTCAACAAGCGGGTCTCTTTGTCCATACGCTCTTAGGCCAATGCCTTCTTTTAAATAATCCATTTCAAGTAGGTGCTCACGCCATCTATTGTCAATTACACTAAGTAGAACAATTTTTTCTAATTTTCTTAATATTTGGCTGGAAAGCTCTTCTTCCCGCTCTTGATAAGACTTTAATGCTTCCTCAATAAGCATTTCTTTTAAATCACTGAGCTTTAATCTATCATTTTTCAAGCCTTGTTTTATTTTATCACTTGCAAATAAATCTTTTCCAAATATCGAAAGACAAAAGCTAGAGAGCTCCTCAATATTCCACTCTTCAATATATGAACCAGGAGTAATATACAAATCAACTAAACTGTTTATAGCACCTTTAATTGTTTCTATAGCTGTTTCTTTTAAATTCTCCTCTTTTAAAATTTGCTGTCGTTTTTTATAAATTACTTCTCTTTGCTTGTTCATTACATCATCATATTCAAGAACATGCTTTCTTATTTCAAAGTTCCTTGCTTCAACCTGTCTTTGAGCATTCTCAATAGATTTTGTAATCATTGGATGAGCAATTGGAACATCCTCAGGGAAATTAAACCTATCCATAACCCAGCTTATTCTATCTGAACCAAAAAGCCTTAAAAGATCATCTTCAAGACTTAAGTAAAACTGGCTTGAACCTGGATCACCTTGCCTACCGCTTCTTCCCCTTAACTGGTTATCAATTCTCCTTGATTCATGACGTTCTGTACCTAAAACATGAAGTCCACCAAGCTCAACAACTCCTTCACCTAAAACGATATCTGTTCCTCTTCCAGCCATGTTTGTAGCAATAGTAACTGCTTTTTTCTGCCCAGCAAGTGCTATTATTTCAGCTTCTTTTTCATGATACTTAGCATTTAAAACCTGATGAGGTATACCTCTTCGTTTTAGCATCTGACTTAGTCTTTCAGATTTTTCAATTGATATTGTTCCAACTAATACAGGCTGGCCTTTTTCGTATCTTGAAATTATATCTTCTACAATAGCATTAAATTTTGCTGCTTCAGTTTTGTATATAATATCAGGCAAATCAACTCTAATCATAGGCTTATTTGTTGGAATAACTACTGTCTCTAATTTATATATATGCCTAAATTCTTCGGCTTCAGTCATAGCTGTGCCCGTCATACCAGCTAATTTTTCATAAAGCCTAAAATAATTCTGGATAGTAATTGTTGCAAGAGTTTGGTTTTCTTCTTTTATTTTTACATGTTCCTTGGCTTCAATTGCCTGATGAAGCCCTTCGCTATATCTTCTTCCAAACATTAACCTTCCAGTAAACTCATCAACAATAATTACTTCTCCGTCTTTAACCATATAGTCAACATCTCTTTTAAAAAGATTGTAAGCCTTAAGCGATTGATTTAAACAATGAATATAAAGATAATTTCTTGGGTCGTATAAATTTTCAACACCAATCATTTTTTCAACTTTAGCAACACCTTCTTCAGTTACAGCAACAGTTTTTGCTTTTTCATCCACTTCATAATCAACATCCCTTATTAAACGAGGAGCAATTGAAGCAAATTTTTTATACAATTCTGTAGTTTCATATGCAATACCAGAAATTATCAAAGGAGTTCTTGCTTCATCTATTAAAATGCTGTCAACTTCATCAACAATAGCGTAGTAATGCCCTGTTTGGACTATTTCATCACTGCTTATAGCCATGTTATCTCTTAAATAATCAAATCCAAATTCATTATTTGTTCCATATATCACATCACAACTATAAGCAACCTTTTTTTCTGCAAGTGTCATTCCATGCTGCAGCAGTCCCACTTTTACTCCCAATAAATTATACACTGGACCCATCCATTGACTATCCCTCTTTGCTAGATAATCATTTACAGTAACCACATGAGAGGGTTTTCCAGTAAAAGAGTTTAAATAAATTGGAAGAGTTGCAACTAAAGTCTTGCCTTCACCAGTTTTCATTTCAGCAATTTTTCCTTCGTGCAGGACTACACCACCCATAATTTGAACATCAAAGTGTCGCATATTAATTGTTCTTTTTGCAGCTTCCCTGCACACAGCAAAAGCTTCAACTAAAAGGCTGTCAAGATCTTTACTTTCTTGATACCTTTTTTTAAACTCAAAAGTTTTAGCTGCAAGTTCAGAGTTTGTAAGCTTTGAAATTGAAGGCTCTAAATTATTAACTTCCCTTACAATTTCTTCATATTTTCTTAATTGCCTGCCTGCACCAGCTTTTAATATATTGCCTAATAAATTAACCATTAATATCACCTTATTGTTTAAACATTTGGCTCAATCAACCCATAATTTTTATCTTTTCTTTTATAAATTACTGCAGTTTTACCTGTTTCAGAATTTATAAAAACAAAAAAGTCATGTCCTAAAAGCTCCATTTGCATTACTGCCTCTTCAGGTGTAGTAGGTTTAATTGTAAAGCTTTTAACTTTGACAATCTGACTTCTTATATCGTCTTCAATATTTTGCAAACTTGCACTTGTTTTTACATTTTTATTATTTAAATTATTTTTATTATTTAAATTATTATAGCTTTTCCTGCCCCTCTGTATCATCTTATTTCTATATCTTTTAATCTGTCTCTCAAGTTTTCTTGAAACTTTATCTATTGCCTCAAACATGTCAGCCCCTTCTGCCTTAGATCTGATAATTTCTCCAGGGGTAAAAACAGTAACTTCAGCAACATTATCAAGAGTAATTTTTGGATTTTTTTCCAGAAAAAGCTCCACTTCTATTTTTACTACTTTATCAAAAAATTTTGATACATTGTTTTTAATTTTCCTCTCTGCTCTCTGTTTTACATCATCCTTCAATTCAATATTTCTTGCTTTGATAATAAATTCCATTTACTTCCTTTCTTTTCACTCTTTTAATTTGAATTTTAATAACTTTAAAATTATTTTACATTTAGTTGTTTTTTATTTTAAACTACTTTTCACTTTTCTTTTTTTCATTTTTTTACTTTTCATTTAATATAATTATATTTAATGCTTCAGGTCCTCTTTCTCCCTTTGCAATATTAAACTTTACTCTTTGGCCTTTAGTTAACACTTTAAAACCATTTGTAACAATATTAGTATAATACGCAAAAATATCACCAGCTTCTGATGTAATAAAACCAAAACCTTTTTCAGGACTAAACCACTTTACAATACCAAAAAAATCTTCCATGTTACTATTATAACTATCTTCTTTTAAACTGTCCTTACCATTCCTCATGCTAATTTTTTATAATTATTTTTTTGTATTTATTTTTTATAATTATTTGCCATAATTATTTTTAAGCACCACGAGCAACTGTTAAAATAAAAATTTTATCAGCACCACCATACTTTAAAATCCTGCTTATTTCGTTTAATGTTGAACCTGTAGTAAAAACATCATCAATTAATAAAATATTTTTACCTACTATTTTTAAACAATCTTTTATTTTATATGCATCTTTAACATTTAGTTTTCTTAAATCCTTGTCTAAAATCTGCTGCTTATAATTTTCTTTAATTTTTAAAATATTGTTTCCAAAAGGAATTTTTAAATATTGAGATAAGCTTTTTGCTAAATCCTGCATATGATTAAAATGCCAAGTTTCTTTTAAATTTGAAACATAATCTGGCACAGTTTCAATAAAGTCAATTTTTTCCTTATCATAATAATTTTTAAAAGCCATGAATAAAAAATATAATAAAACTTTTTTAAGAGTATAGATTTTTTTATATTTATATTTTTTTATAATATCTGCCATTACATTTTTATATAATCCATAACTTCTTGCTTTATAAAAATAATATTTTTCATTTTTACATAAACTACAAATTTTACCCTCTGATTGCAATTTGTCAAATTCTTTAAAAATCGGGCTTCCACACCTTGAACAAACACTATCACCAAAAAAATTGATTTTTAATAAACATTCTTTGCAAACAAAATTTGGCGCAGCTTTCCCACAAACAACACACATAGGGGGACAAATAATATCTTTTAATAGATCGTTTATACTTTGAAGTATTGACAATTTTAAAAATTAAGTTTACTTTACTTTATTTTATAATTTCATTTGACATTATTTTTACACTTGGATGAATTATTATTCCATCACCAATTACACTTTTGGAACCAATAACAGCCTTTTCTAATACAGATGCCTTATCTTTAATCTTAGCATTATATCCAATAATTGCACCAATTAATGAGGCATCTTTTCCAATGTAACCGCTTCCCCATTTAATTCCCCTATAAAGAACTGCACGCTCATCAACTATCGTATTATTTCCTAATATAATTGGCCCAAAAAGTTTTGCTCCTTTTTTAATTGTACAATTATCACCAATACATACAGGAGGTATTATTACTACTTCTTCTTGTATTCTGCAGTTTTTTCCTATCCATACACCTTCTCTTATTTGTGTTCCTGGTATATTAACTTTTACTTTTCCTTCAAGTGCATCAAAATTACCCCTTTGATATTCTTCAAGACTTCCAACATCATTCCAATACTGATTATGTTTAAAGCCATAATAATCTATACCTTTATTTAAAAGGTCCGGGAAAACATTTCTACCAAAATCATAAAATTTTTTTTCGGGTATGTAATTAAAAATTTCTGGCTCAAAAACATATATACCACTATTTGCAAGATTTGATTTCTCTTCACCTGGCAATGGCTTTTCCTGAAATCCAATTATTTTTTTATTCTCATCTAAAATAACAACACCAAATTGCGAAGGTTCATCAACTTCAGTTAATACAAGAGTTGCAATGCCACCCTTTTGTTTGTGAAATTCAATAACCTCTGTTAAATTGATATCAGTTAATGCATCTCCACTTATAACTAAAAATGTCTTACCTTCAAAAAAACCTTCAACATTTTTAACGCCCCCAGCAGTGCCAAGCAAAGTTTCCTCATAGGAATATGAAATATTTATTTGCCATTTGGCACCATCTCCAAAATAATCTTTTATTGCTTCAGGATAGTAATGTAGATTGCAAACAATATCTGTATAGCCATGCTTTTTTAAAAGTTCAATTATATGTTCCATTACAGGCTTGTTAACAATTGGAGCCATAGGTTTAGAAATAAGGTCAGTTAAAGGTCTAAGTCTTGTACCTAGCCCAGCTGCTAAAACCATAGCTTTTTTTGTGTTCATTAACACCACTCCAATTTTTAATTTAATTTAATTTAATTTAATTTTAAATTATATTTTGACTAACTTAATAATTAATAAATTATTAGCTTTTATTGTATTTTTTATTGTTTTATAACTTTTCTAAATTAAGTTTATTATTTTTAAGTATACTATTAAGTTTATAATGAATTAAATGTATTTAAAAGATTTTTTTTAAATGGTGGATATACAACGCCTTTTTCTGTTATTATTGAAGTAATATTTTTTGCTGGAGTAACATCAAACGATGGATTTAAAACAGGCATATAATCAGGCATAATCTTTTTACCTAAAACCTGCCTTACTTCTTCTTCAGGTCTTTGCTCTATTTGTATATCTTTACCGCTTTTGGTATTAAAATCAACTGTTGAAAAAGGAGCAGCTATATAAAAGTTAATTTTGTGATATTTTGCTAAAACTGAAATCGAAAAAGTTCCAATTTTATTTGCAGCATCCCCATTAGAAGCAATCCTATCAGCTCCAACAACAACAACATCGACTTCTCCTTTACTCATAAAGTAGCCTGCCATATTATCTGTTATAACAAAATATGGAATTTTTTCCTGCTCAAGCTCCCAAGCTGTAAGCCTTGCACCTTGAAGGTAAGGTCTTGTTTCATCTACCAGTACCTTTTCTACTAATCCCATAGAATTTAAGCTTCTAATAACTCCTAAAGCTGTTCCATAACCTGCAGTTGCAAGTGCACCTGCATTACAATGGGTTAAAATTTTTAATTTTTTTTCCTTTTTAAAAATTTTTAAAGCATTTTGACCAATTTTATAATTTATCTGGACATCTTCTTTTTCAATTTTTTCTGCTTCTAAAATTAGCGCTTCAGTTAAAGCCGAAATAGAATTGTGCTTTTCAAGGACATTTTTGACTCTATCCAAAGCCCAAAAAAGATTAACTGCCGTTGGTCTTGAGGATGAAAGAAACTGAATACTTTTATTTATGTAATTTTTAAAATCACTAATATCTGTATTGTCATTATTATTATTATATTGAAGAGCAGCTAAAGCTACTCCATAAGCTGCTGTTACTCCAATTGCTGGCGCACCTCTTACAACCATATCTTTTATTGCAGCGCCAACTTGCTCAAAAGTACTACATTCCACATAAACCTTTTGAAAAGGAAGCTTTCGCTGGTCTATTAGCTTTAACGTTTTTCTATCCCAGATTAAAGTTTTTACGTTGCTGTTTTCAACCATATATTTAGCTCCATTTAAAAATATACTAAGTACCTAACTCCCAAGACTGCAAATATTTTTCCTGTTCTTTAGTTAATTTATCTATTTTTATGCCCATGCTTTTTAACTTTAGTTCAGCAATATTTTTATCTATTTCTTCAGGCACAGTATAAACTTTTTTTTGCAGTTTTTGACTATTTTGAAAAATGTATTTAACAGACAAAGCTTGATTAGCAAAACTCATATCCATTACACTTGCCGGATGACCTTCAGCAGCTCCTAAGTTTACAAGCCTACCTTCAGCCAATACATTTATTCTTCTATTATCGTTCATTATATACTGCTTAACAAATGGTCTTATTTCAACTACTTTTTTGCTGTTTTTATTTAAATAATTCAAATCAATTTCAGCATCAAAATGCCCTGAATTTGCTACTATAACATTATCTTTGCACTTTGATAAAATATTTTCCCCTATCACATTTATGTTTCCAGTGACTGATAAAAATATATCTCCAATCTTTGCTGCCTCAGAAGAATGCATTACATCAAACCCATCCATTTTAGCTTCAATTGCCTTAAATGGGTCAACTTCAAGGACTATTACACTTGCTCCCATTCCTTTTGCCCTCATTGCAACACCTTTTCCACACCATCCATAACCAACTACAACAAATTTTTTGCCTGCAAGCAAAATATTGGTTGCTCTTAAAATTCCATCAATAGTGCTTTGTCCTGTCCCATATCTGTTGTCAAAAAAATGTTTTGTTTTTGCTTCATTTACAGCTATTATTGGATATTCCAGTACACCTTTAAACTGCATTGATTTTAATCTTATTACACCAGTAGTTGTTTCTTCAGTACCGCCTAAAACATTTTCTATCAGTTCTCTTCTTTTGGAATGAATTGTCGAAATTAAATCTGCGCCGTCATCCATTGATATACAAGGTTTTTTATCTAAAGCACTATTTATATGCTTATAATAAGTTTGGTTATCCTCACCTTTTATTGCATAAACTTCAATTCCGAAATCTTTTACCAGTGATGCTGCAACATCATCCTGTGTACTTAAAGGATTAGAAGCACATAAACAAACATCTGCACCACCTTCTTTTAAGGCAATCATTAAATTTGCTGTCTCAGAAGTAACATGAAGACAAGCAGAAACTACCGCACCTTTTAGTGGTTTATTCTTACTAAAATCTTCTGTAATCTGTAAAAGAACAGGCATATCATTTGCTGCCCATTCAATCTTTGCTTTGCCTTGTTTTGCAAGACTAATATCCTTTACATCATAATTCATAAACTATTCTCCAATCTATATTTTTTAATTATCTATCCATTTCTTTATCTATTTATCCATTTACATATCTATTTAATATTTATTTACCTATTTATTTATTTATCTATCTATCTATCTTATTATTTATTTACTTACCTATTTATTTATTTATTTAATTTTTCAAGTTCAGCTTTTAAAGCACTTATTCTTTCAACAGGAGTTGGATCAGTTTTATAAAGAAGTGCAAGGTAAACACTGGCAATCCCGCCAAGATAAATTGTTGAAAGAGCTTTTGCAAGCAATGAATTACCCTCAACTTTTATTTCAGTAACAGCATCAAAACTGTCTTGAATTAAATTAACAGTTGCTGCAATTCTTGTCTTAATTTTTTCAGAAAACAACTCATCTTTAAAAATAATCAAAATAAATTTTTGACTTACATCAGAAAGATTTTGCCACCCAACAATTTCATTATGGTCAAGCTCTGGAAATTCAGCATAAAAACAAGGTGATTTTGCATTTTCATTTATTTGAGATTTCCATCTATATGCTATTGCTGACAAATACCCGCTAACCCCATAAATTATTGGGAGTCTTCCAAAAATATCTAAAGCTAATTTTTTTGCAGGATTTTTTTCAGTTAAAACATTTCTGTTATAAACTTTAGTTTTTTCATTAATAAGATTTAGTGCCTCATCAATTTCAGAACTGTCAACCTTTACAATACCAATTTTAGCCATAACTAAAAAAGTTGAAAAAAATAGATATCCTAGTGCTCCTCTTGGCTGGAGCCCCTTTGGAATCTCAACAACTATAAAATTATTTTGCTTGGCAATATCAAAAAGCTTTCCTCCAGAACAAACACAAACAACTTCACATCCTAACTTTATTGCCTCATTAATACAGCTTAAAGTTTCTTCAGTATTACCTGAATAACTTACTGCAAAAATAAGCCAGTTTTTATTTACACATTTAGGCAGGTGATAATCTTTTATAACAATTATGGGAATGTTTGCATAATCTAAAGTAAGGTTTTTTATAATATCTCCTGTAAACCCTGATCCACCCATTCCAAGAATTGCAATTCCGGTCTTATCGTCCAAAGATAAAGATTTTACATCTAAGTTTTCAGCTATTTTTTTAGATTCAACAAGCTGATTATAAAACCTTTCTTCAACCCCTAGCATATCTTGAGTATCTATTTGTTTAATCTTATCCAATTGGTCAAGTATATCCAATTTTTCCTCCAGTTCTTTAAATTTTAATTATTATATTTAAAATTTTATTTATTACTTATTACTTATTACTTATCATGTTCAAACAAAAAGCTAAAATTTTATTTATATAAACATAACTTTATTAATATAAATTTTATATAAACCATTCTTCCTTCACTTATATAAATAAGTTAAATAATCTTAAAATAATAAGCTTAAGTAAGCTTAAATTAAATAAGAATTAAATAAGCTTAAATAATAAGCCTAAATAAGTTCAGGATTATCTATAATTTTTTTACCAAGCTGGTGCAGCCTATTTAATTTATCTGAACAATCACTTTCAGCATAAATTCTTACAACTGATTCAGTTCCAGAAGGTCTAATCATTAGCCAGCTTCCATCTGGGAAGAAATATTTATAACCATCTATAGTAACTGGATTTGAAGCACCTTCAGACTTTAAAACCTGTGGTATTTTATTGTTAGCTAAATTTTTAACTAAAAGCAATTTTTTTTCTTCATCAATTTCATAATCTTCTCTTCTATATAAGAAAAAGCCATATAAATTATAAATATCCTTTAATATTTCATTAATTGATTTTTTCTCTTTACAAATAATTTCAAGTAAAATTAAACTCATCCTTATGCCATCTCTTTCGGGAATAAAGCCTTGTGCCCATATACCGCCGCTTTCCTCACCACCCATAATAATTCCACCAGCTAGTATCTCCTCACCAATGTATTTAAAACCAACAGGCTTTATAGCAAGATCAAGTCCATACTTTTGGCAAATTCTATCTATTATTGAAGATGTAGAAACTGTTTTTACAACTCTTCCAGCTAATTTTTTTACTCTAACAAGATAATCTAAAACAATTGAAAAAATATGATGGGAGCTAATAAAATTTCCATTTTGACCGATAGCACCAATCCTATCACCATCACCATCTAAACAAAAAGCAATACTGCATTCTTTTTCTTTTAAAAAGTTAATGACCTCATTTAAGTTTTCGCCAATAGGTTCAGGATTTAGTCCGCCAAAAGAGGTATTAATACTTCCATGAATTTCATAAACCTTTGATTTGCTTAACTCTTGAATAATATTTTTAAATAGCCCTTGTCCTGCCCCATACATAGGGTCCACTATTACAGGAAAGTTTAAATTTTTTTTAATTAAATCTATGTCTGTAATGCTAAAAAGATATTCCTTATAATCATTAATAAAATCACACTTTACAGGATAGATTACAGGATAGCTATCATTATAACTACATTCACTTTTTTGCTCTCCTAAAAACTGCTTTAGTTCTCTGCTGTGATTCAAATAATTTACCTGTTCCTCTATTCCGCTTATTATATCCATTGTGGCTGACCCGCCAAAAGGACCCTTAATTTTATAACCATTATAATAAAATGGGTTGTGGCTTGCAGTTATCATTATGCCTAAATCTGCTTTATTATTAACTACAGAATATGAAAGAACAGGAGTTGTTATAAATCTATCAGATATGAGAGTTTCAATGTTATTTTTACTAAAAATTTCTGCAGCTGATTTAGCAAACCTATCTGATAAAAATCTTGTGTCATAGCCAATAACTATTTTTCCTAAAAACTTTTTACTTGATTTTTTTAATTGTGAAGAATCCCTTTTAACTTTAATCTCAGACAAATATTTACAAACACCCGCACTTATTAGCTTCACCTTTTCTTCAATAAAATCAAATCCTATTGTCCCACGCCAACCGTCTGTCCCAAATTTAATACTGTTTTTCATTTATAGTAGCTATTTCCTCTTTACAAATTATTTTAACTAATTCTAATTATTTTATAATCTTAATTATTTTTTACTCTTACAAATTATTTTTCTTCTTTAACTCATTATAATCATATTCAACCATTATTTTAACAAGCTCGTCAAATTTAACAGTAGGTTTCCAGCCAAGTTTTTCTCTTGCTTTTGTGGAATCACCAATCAGCAAGTCAACTTCTGCAGGTCTTATAAGACTTTCATCAATTTTTACAAATTTTTCCCAGTTTAAATCAAGACAAGCAAAAGAAGACTCAACCCATTCTTTAACACTATGTGAACAGCCTGTAGCAACAACATAATCTTCAGGAGCATCCTGCTGAAGCATTAACCACATAGCGTAAACATAATCTTTTGCATATCCCCAGTCTCTTTTTGCATCCAAGTTTCCTAGGTATAAAGTTTTTTGAAGTCCTAGTTTAATTTTTGCAGCTGCATTAGTGACTTTTCTTGTAACAAATTCTAAGCCCCTCCTTGGTGATTCGTGATTAAAAAGAATTCCACTTACAGCAAAAATATCATAACTTTCCCTGTAATTTACTGTGATATAATGACCATATACTTTTGCAACACCATAAGGACTTCTTGGATGAAATGGGGTATTCTCATTTTGAGGAACTTCTTTTACTTTTCCAAACATTTCCGAACTTGAAGCTTGGTAAAACTTAATATCCTTATTTACAAGTCTTATTGCTTCAAGCATTCTTGTAACACCAATTGCAGTAAATTCCCCAGTAAGTACAGGCTGACTCCATGAAGTAGGCACAAAAGACATTGCTGCTAAATTATAAACTTCATCAGGTTGGACATTTTTTAAAGCATTTATTATAGAAAGCTGATCCAGCAAATCTGCCTGAACAAAATTTATCTTATCTTTTATATGCTCAATTCTATCCAACTTTTCAACTGATGATCTTCTTACCATTCCAAAGACTTCATAACCTTTTGAAAGAAGTAACTCTGCAAGATATGAACCGTCTTGGCCCGTTATACCGGTTATTAAAGCTTTTTTCAATTATCCCTCCAAAGAAATTTAAAAAAATATTAACTAAAACTAATTTGTCCTTTTTTTATAACAGAATTAATATTTACCCTTATTGAATTTTTCAAAATATTTTCATCTTCAATAACTGAACCATCACCAATAATAGAGTTGCCTTCAATTTTTACATTATCTCCAATTACTACATTTGATGCAATAATAGAATTTCTTATTATAGAATTCTTACCAATTTTGCAGTTATTAAAAATAATACTTTCTGCAACAGTTGAGCCGTTTGAAATAACGCAATTACTGCCAATGACACTAAAAGGTAAAATTTTTACATCTTCTTCAAGTACTGTATTATCCCCAATAACAATCGGTCCTACAGGAAGATTATCTTTTTTATATTTTACACCTTCACCTAAATAAATATTTGGGAAAACTTTTTTATATGGTATATTAAACGGAACTTTTTTATCTAAAACGTCAATATGAGCAGTCATATATTTTTCGGGTGTTCCAACATCAAGCCAATAATCATTTGAAACAAAACCATATATTTTGTATCCAAGCTTTAATATTTTAGGAAACAACTCCCTTTCAAAAGAATAATTTTCTCTTTCTGGAACATGTCCAAGTATGTGAGCTTCTATAATATAAGTCCCTGCATTTATTAAGTTAGTATTTATCTCTTCAATACTAGGCTTTTCTAGAAATTCTTTAACCCTTCCGTCTTTATCAATTGGAACAAGCCCATATGCAGTTGGGTCTTCAACTGGAACTAAAGATATTGTAACATCTGCTTTTTTTGAACGATGATATGCAATCATATTTTTTAAATTTAATCCAGTTAAAATATCTCCATTAAAAACACAGAAGGTTTCATTGCCAATATATTTTTCAACATTTTTTACTGCTCCGCATGTGCCGAGTGGCATATCTTCAGTAACATAAATTAAATTTACACCAAATTTTTTTCCATTTCCAAAATACTCATAAAAAGCTTCAGGGAGGTAGCACGTTGAAAGGATTATTTCAGTAATACCAAAGCTTTTAAGTCTTAAAATAAAATATTCCATAAATGGTTTATTAATAAGAGGAAGCATTGGTTTTGCAACAGCATATGTAAGCGGCCTCATTCTTGTTCCTTTTCCACCGGCTAATATTACTCCCTTCATAAATTAAATACTCCTTTCCCTCCACCAGTTTAAAGTATCAAGAAGTGATTTATTTAAATCATACTCCTGATACCAACCAGTATGTTTTATCAATTTACTATTATCACCATAAACTGAAAAAGTATCAATAGGTCTTAATCTGTTTTTATCAACATTTATTTTTATCTTTTTATATGTACTTAAAGAAATTAAAATATTTAAAATATCTTCAATTTTTACTTTTTTACCAGAACAAACATTATATGCCTGCCCTGGCACTCCTTTGCTTATAATATAGCAATAAGCTTTTACAACATCTCTAACATCTAAAAAATCTCTATAAACATTTAAATTACCTACATTTATAACAGGCTCAGCTTTTTTCTTTTCGATTTGTGCAATTTGTTTAGCAAAATCTGAAGCTACAAAAGTTTCAGATTGGCCTGGCCCAATATGATTAAAAGATCTTGAAACAAAAATAAAAAGATTTTTTGCCTTATGGTATGTTGCTGAAAAAAAATCAAGAGCTGCCTTGCTTATAGCATAAGGGTTTAAAGGAAAAATTTTAGAATCCTCATTTAGAGCAAAATCTTCTTTTAAACAGTACCCACTTGAATATTCTTCCGCAGTACATGCTGATAAAATTTTACAGTTTGGACAATATTTATAAACAGCCTCAAATAAATTTATACTTCCGCAAACATTTGTTTCTATTGTTTCAATAGGGTTGTCCCAAGAATATTTTACAGAACTTTGTGCAGCCAAATGAAAAATTATATTAGGTTTAATCTCTTTAATTATGCTGTTTGTCAAATCATTATCACGAAGGTCAATATTATAAAAAGATAGCTTATTATTATTATTTATTATAATATTATCTTTTCCCAAAATCTTTTCTTGATTATCTTTTTGGTTATGTTGGTTATGTATTTTATGTTCTGATATATCTAAGCCAAAAATTTCAACCTTACCATCATTAAAATCTTTAAAATAATTAAAGGCAAATTTTATTAAATGTTTTCCTACAAAACCTAAAGCTCCAGTAATTAAAATTTTCAAAATATAACTCCTAATATTACTTCTAAAAAATGCTAAAATTTTTTACTTATTACTTACTTAAACTTACTTTAACTTGAATTTATTTTTACTTAAACTAACCTTAACTTATTAACTTATTTTAATTAATTTATTTTATTTAAATTTTTTAACTTATTTTATTATTTTAAAAGATTTTTAATAAAAGTTAAAAGAATTCTTAACCCCAAAACAAGAAAAATTATCGGTAAAAGCAGTATTTTCCATGTTTTTTTATAATTCTTTAAAAAAAAATAAGCCGCACTTTTTTGCATCATAATACTTTGGTTTATTTGATTTATTTTTTTATTTTCTGAACTCTTTCCTACATGATGAAGAACGCTACTTTTTGGAAAGTAAAAAACCTTCCATCCTTTTTTCCACATTTGATAGCATAGATCTGTATCCTCTACATACATAAAATACTTTTCATCCATTAAACCGGTGTCTTTTAAAGCAACTCTTCTAATTAACATACACGAACCAGAAACCCAGTCTACAGCTAAGGGTTCCTGCCTGCAAATTTCTGCCAATTTATACCTCTTTGAAAAAGGATTATCAGGAATAAAAACACCTATTAATGAATGCATGGCAGCATCAATTAAAGATGGAAATCTCCTGCAGGAAAGCTGAACTGAGCCGTCACTATTTAGAATTTTTGGGCCAGCAATTCCTGTATCCTTGTTTTTATCCATAAAATCAACTAAGCTCTTAACTGAATTACTATATATTTCACAGTCACTGTTTAAAAGCATTATATATTCTGATAAGCTGTTTTTAATGCCAATATTGTTTGCTGCTGCAAATCCAATATTTTTACTATTGACAATTATTTTAACCTGCGGGAAATTTTTTTTAACCATTGAAACTGAGTCATCCTGAGAAGCATTATCTACAAGAATAACTTCAAAACTTCCTGGTATAAATTCTAATGGTATGAAATTAAAAATAGAGCTTAAGCATTTTTTTAAGTAATTTTTCGCATTATAATTTACAATTATTATTGATAATTTGTTTAAGTGGTTATTTTCAATATCTGTAACAGTATTATTTATTCCAGTATTATTATGAAGATTATAAGCTTTATTTATGTTATTTATACTGTCCATACTTTATATTTATGCTTTAATTTAAAAACCCTTTTGAATTATCAAAAATTTTTAAGTTTCTATTAATTATTAGAAATTTTTAAAATTATAAATTAAACACTATTAACCTAAATTAGGAAAAATATAATTAAATCAAATTAAATTAAAATAAAATAAATAAAATTAAAATAAATTTAAATTAAATTATAATTTAAATTACTTGTTAAAAAAAGTAAAAAGCTATATCATTTATTGCACATACTTTACTCTCAATAATTAAAGTTCGGTACTTACAAAAATTAACTTAAAATAAAAATCGGAAGCTTTTTAAAATATAAAAAACTTCCGACTTTCTACAAAACTTTCTAAAAATTTTGTTTTTTTAATTTATTTATTATTTACTGGCCTATTGGCCCACTAGCCTACTAGCCCACTGGCTTAATTTTTTTATTATTATTTACTGGCCTTGCTCTTGCTGTTTTTTTTCTTTTTCAGCAGCCTCAAGCATCTTTTTAGCTATTCTAAGCTCAGTTTTTCTTCTAATCTCTTCAGTATAAACTCTTAATTCACCAACCAACTTATTATATCTTGTAATATAAATAGTATCGCCAAGGTTTTTTGTTAGATACTCAGTTAAATTAACTCTTAAGTCATTAGTGTCAATTTTTTTAATTTCATCTTCCATTTAATATCACCTCTTTTTTTCTTTTAGCAAACAATTAATAACAAATAAAGAACTATAACT
>CAYLWJ010000149.1:0-3004 GCA_964387355.1 uncultured Actinomycetota bacterium
TTATAAACTAGTGACAAATGTCATTATCATTATAATGCCATTATATAATGTAATTAAAATTGTAGTTAATAATATTAATAATTCATAATATTGATAATTCATTAATTTAGTTATTTATTTATTAATTTATAAAAAAGGGAGGAAGTTATGGACTGGGGAATGAAAAACAGATTAAGCAGATTAATTCCTAATGGCAAGTGTTTCTTTTTACCAATTGACCACGGGTATTTTCAAGGACCTACTCATGGACTTGAAAAACCAGGTGAAACTATAAAACCACTTTTACCATATTGCGATGCTCTATTTTGTACAAGGGGTGTTTTAAGAAATGCTGTCGATCCTGTAGGAAGCCTGCCAATAGTACTTCGTGTATCAGGATGCACCAGCATAATTGGACATGACTTAGCAGATGAAGAGCTAACCACTTCAATTGAAGAAATTATTCGTTTAAATGTAGATTCTGTTGGAGTATCAGTTTTTATTGGCAGTGACTACGAAAGACAAACCCTACAAAATCTTGCAACTTTGGTAAATGAATGCGAAGACTTTGCTATACCAGTAATGGCTGTTACTGCCGTAGGAAAAGAGCTTGAAAAAAGAGATGCCAGGTATCTTGCTTTAGCTTGCAGGATTTGTGCAGAGCTGGGTGCACGAATAGTTAAAACTTACTGGTGTGAAAACTTTGACAAAGTTGTAAATGGCTGTCCAGTACCTGTTATTATAGCAGGTGGACCTAAATGTGAGACTGAGAAAGAAGTATTTGAATTCGTTTATGATGGCATGCAAAGAGGTGCTATTGGTATAAACCTGGGCAGAAATGTTTGGCAAAATCCTAATCCAGTTGCAGTAGCTGCTGCGCTTAGAGCTATCATTCACAACGGAGCAAATGTAAAAGAAGCAGTTGAAATTTTTGAGGAAACAAAATTAAAAATGAAAAAAAATAACTAATAAAAAAGATAAGAAAAAAGATAAGAAAGATTAGAAAAAAAATATGGCAGTAAGATAATTTTAAAAATTAAATAAAAATAACTTAAAAATTAAATAAAAAAGCTAAAAAATTAAAGTAGGTTTTTTATTTTTAAAATAAGATAAAAAATTAAATAAAAATAATTTAAAGAAGGCAAGAATGAAAACTAACTTAAGCAAAAAACAACTGCTTGAAATGTATGAAAAAATGTTTACCATAAGAAAATTTGAAGAGGCTACTGTAAAAAACTATAAATTAGGAAATATTCCCGGTTTTGTTCATATTTACATTGGTGAAGAAGCAGTAGCTACAGGGGCTTGTGCTGCTTTAAATAAAGATGACTATATAACAAGCACCCACCGAGGTCATGGTCATTTAATTGCTAAAGGCGGAGATGTAAAATTAATGATGGCTGAACTTTTTGCAAAATCAACTGGTTACTGCAAAGCTAAAGGCGGCTCAATGCATATATGTGATTTAAACTTAGGAATAATGGGATCAAATGGAATAGTTGGCGCTGGACTTCCTATTGCAGTTGGTGTTGGTGTAGCTGCAAAGATGAGAGGTGAAGGACAGGTATGTATTTGCTTTTTTGGGGATGGAGCTGCAAATAGAGGAACCTTTCATGAATCTTTAAACATGGCTTCAATCTTTAAACTCCCAATTATATATATTTGCGAAAATAATTACTATGGAATTAGTGGATGTACAAAAGATACAATGAATATTCAGGATATAATGATAAGAGCATCCTCTTATGGAATTCCAGGTATAAAAGTTGATGGTAATGATGTTATTGCAGTTTATAATACTACAATTGGAGCAGTCCAGTTGGCTAGAAATGGCTGCGGTCCAACTCTTATTGAAGCTTGCACATGGAGACACAGAGGACATTGGGAAGGTGACCCTGATAATTATAGAAATCTTGATGAATGCCAGGAATGGCTTAAAAAAGACCCCATACCGCGGCTTGAAAGCTACTTGATTGCAAATTCAATTTCAACTCATGAAGAATTAAAAGAAATTGAAGCTAAGGTAATTAATGAAATTGAAAATGCCATCGAATTTGCAAAAACAAGCCCTGTCCCAGAACCAAAAGACTTGTACAATGATGTATATGCATAAATATTATACAATGAACAAGTTACTCAATAAACATAAATATAAAAAGGTAAATATTAAATAAGGTAATATATAAGATATAAGGTAAATATGTATATATTTATTTATATTTCAAGTTATTTAAATAATTTAATAACATAAAATTATCTTTATACGACCTTTATTTTAAAAATTATATATTTTAGGCAACTATTGAGCTATTTTTGAATTGCTTTGTGTTATTACCAGGAACTTTATTAGTTATGAGTTTACATAAAAATTTTAAATTTCTAATAATTCTAATAATATATTAACATATTGCTATAACATAATATGTTATTAAATATTTAATATGGTATGCCAATTTTCATAGAACAATTATGTCAAAAATAAAAAATGCAATATTAGCAATAGATATTGGAACTTCAAGTATAAAATGCTGTGTTATAGATTTAAATGGTTTTGAGCTTTATTCTTCTTCAACACAATATAAATTAATCAACCCTAAACCAGGTATTTTTGAATTAGATTCAGAGGAATTATGGAATTCAGTTGCAAAAACAATAAAAGCTGTTTTAACAAAGGCAGAGTCTGGCAGTTATGCTACAAATTATATTAATAATTATACTATTAATTATGCTATTTATAGTTTAGGCAATGCAGGCAATGCAGGCAATGCAGGTAATAAAGGTAATAAAGGTAATAAAGGTAATAATACTAAAACTACTGAAAAAGAAAAAATTCAAATTATAGCTGTTGGTATTTGTGCTATGATGATAATGCCGGTTTTCCTAGATAAAAATAAAAAAGTTATAAGACCCATTATTCATTGGTTTGATGAAAGACTTCAGCAGCAATATTTTAAATTAAAAGCTAATGGCATAGATAAGATTATTTCAAAGTTTTCAGGTAGCGCATTAACAGGCGAAAGTACTG
>CAYLWJ010000150.1:0-2136 GCA_964387355.1 uncultured Actinomycetota bacterium
TAATTCAAGATTAATTAAAAATTTATTAAAGACATTTTAAAATTAATTTAAAATTTAACTTAAAGTAAAAATAAAAGGAGTAGATTAAAAAAATGCTAAATATTGAGAAAATGAAAAAAGCCCATGTTATGACAAGAAGAATGTGTATAATTGATTATCTTTGCACAGAATTAGGTTTTGACATTTATTATCTTTTTGGGCTTTTGAACATGTATAACGTTAAAAACAGGGGAAGATGGTTTTGGCAAAAAGCAACTTTTACTGGTGTTTTAAAGGATGATTTTAATAACTTTAATACTTACATGGATAAGTTTTCAAACCAGTTTAAATCACTTAATGAAGATAAAATTAATATTTCTCTAAATGAAGCAAAAGACTTGCTTATAAAACTTACTTCTGATTTGGAAACATCTTTATTTGTTAATAGGGATATTGATATTTCAAGTGTTAAATCCTACGTTGATGATAATATCAGAGGCCTTATTGACTCAAGTTTAAAAGGCTACATTTAAGCTTTTTTATCAATATTTTTATTCAATATTTTATTAATTTTTATTGTTGATATTAAATTATTTTTAAATTTAGCTAATTATCAATGTACATATCTATTTATTTACATATCTATTTATTTACAAGTCAATTATATAGTTATCTAATAGTCATCTAATAACTTATTTTTAAACCTCTAATTATTAAATTAATAATTAATTATTGATTTGTTTCAATTTTAAAAATTTTCATGTATCGTGAGCCGTCTTCGTAAGTAACTTCGCCATAAAATTGTTTTGCTAAATTTTCTTTTGATTCTAAAAGAATTTCATAGTTGCCTGAAATTAGTTCAAGCTCTGCTTTACTTTGTTTGTCTAAGTTTAAAACCTTATAGTCTTGTCCTTTTATAAAAATATTTAATATAAAGTCAGTTTTATTTTCAAATAATACTTTTGAAAAACCTTCTTTTTTAAAAGAACCTATTCGTTTTGACTGTGAAATGGACTCAAAATCAGCTAAATTGCTTTTAGATAAAACTTTAAATTTGCATTCTACGTAATTTTTAGTTATCTCTTCAGCACTTTCAGGAAAATTTTTATAAATATATTCAAATAAAAATAAAGCTTGGCTGTATTGACCTTGAACATACAATTGGTTTGCCGCAGCTGACAAGTCAGCTTCTTTTGCATCCTGCATAAAAAAATTAGTTTGGTAGTCTATCTGATATTTAGAGAGATTAATTTTATCCATATCAAGGGTAAATATTTTTAAAAATTCTAAAATACTTTCTTTTATTTTATTATTTTTCTTTAAATCAGATGCTTTTAAAATATATATATCATATAAAAGACTTTCACCATTTTTAATATATTCACTGTCAGGATATTCTTCTTTTAATTTCTGCAATGTTTTTACAGCATCTTCCCATTTTTGAGAATTTTTATAAGATAGAGCTGTTTTAAATAAAAGTTCTGGTATTTTATATTTAGCAATAAAGGCTTCATTTGTATCAGGAAAATTTTTAGATATTTCTGAAAAATATGAAATAGAATTTAAAAAATTAGAGGAGGCATCTAAATATTTTTTATTTTTGTAATTTTCTTCTGCAAGTTTATAATAACATTCCGCAAATTTATTTTTTATCTCTAAATTTTGCTCATCTATATATTTTTTTGAAACGGCTATTTTAAAATAAGAAATAGCATTCTCATAACTACCGTTTAAATAATAAGAATCTGCAAGATATTTAGTTGCATCTTCTATGTATCTGCTGTTAGGGTAGTTTTCAATAATAGTCTTAAAGTTTGTTGCAGCATTTACATATTCCTTTTTCTCGTAATAGCTCATAGCATCTTTATAGATTTTAAAAGGCCCAAAAAAACTTGATAAAATAATTCCTGCTAGAAATATTATAAAAAAAAGGGTAAAAAAATACCCAAAAAAACTTCTTCGGGAAAAATAAAAAATCAGGAGTATTAAATTAATTAACGAAGAAATAATAGCAATTATAGGTAAAAAGTCCCAAAATTTGCTTTTATCTATAAATAGAAGCCACCCACAACCAATAAATACTAATATAAATAATACTATAAAGAAAACAGCACTAACACTTGAAGCTTTTTTTGTATTATATTGATACATTATGAT
>CAYLWJ010000151.1:0-2034 GCA_964387355.1 uncultured Actinomycetota bacterium
ATATTAGAGAAGGTAAAGAGAGAAATTATTTCTTTTTTTAATCCTAGTTTTTAATTTTTTTCTGAATTGATTAAAAATTGAGTAAATATTAAATTAGAAATATTAAATTAAATATTAGAGTAAATATTTAAAGAAAATATATAAGAAAAAACTAATGCATGAATATTCAATAACAACATCGTTAATCCAAATAATTGAAAAAATTGTAAAAGAAAAAAAAATAAAAAAAGTTGAAAAAGTAAACCTTGAAATAAACCCATTAGCAAGTATTGAACCTGATTCAATTAAATTTTATTTTGAGTTTTTAACAAAAGAAAATCCTGAGTTAAAAGATGCAGAGATAAATTTTAAAAAAGTAAAAATTAAAGTGAAATGCAGTAACTGCGATTTTATTTTTTATTTAGAAGATTTAATGGACAAATGTCCAAATTGTGGAAGTTACTGTTTTGATAAATCATTATATATAGATATTGAAGATATTAAAATTGTATCATTAGAGGCTGTAACTTAAAAATAATTAAAGTAATCTTAGATTAAAGTAAATAAAGTAAATTAAGTTAAATTAAATTTAAAATATTCTATTTACCTGTTCTGGTTACCTAGTTATTAAAAACCTCTCTAATAGAAAAGCCATATTCGTTAAGCTTAATTTTATTTGTTATTTCAAAATTATAGGTGTTAACTCGGTATCTAGCATATTTGAATATTTTTTTCTATATGTTATAATCATAGTAATTTTTAAAGCAATTTATGATTTTGAAATAGTGGGCTAGACCCACTATTTTTATTATTCGATTTTTGTTAAGGTGATTTAATTGAATAGGAAATTAATTGAAGCATTAAGAGAGCTTGAGAAAGAAAAAGGTATCAAGATGGATACTATTATTGAAGCCTTAAAGGCTGCGCTTGGCACTGCTTATAGAAAGATGTATTCAGATGATTATGCTGTAAGAATTGATATTAATGAAAAAACAGGTGAGATAAAAGTTTTTAAGGTTTTAGATAAAGAAAGCACTGAACAAGAAAATGTTAGTAATCAACAGTCAGGAGAAATAGAAGTAACTCCTGAAGATTTTGGCAGGATAACTGCTCAAATGGCAAAGCAGGTTATAAAGCAGAGGATAAAAGAAGCTGAAAGAGAAATACTTTATGATGAATTTAAAGATAGAATCGGTGATATGGTTACCGGAATAATTCAGCAAAATGATAATAGATATACCCTTGTTGATTTAGGTAAAGTGGAGGCTTTGCTGCCTCAGAATGAACAAGTACCTGGAGAAACTTATAAACATGGTGAAAGGATAAAATGTTATATTTCGGAAGTAAAAAAGACTACTAAAGGTCCACAAATTATAGTATCAAGGACTCATCCTGGTCTTGTTAAAAGACTTTTTGAACTTGAAGTACCTGAAATTAGTGAAAAAATTGTTGAAGTTAAAAGTATTTCAAGAGAAGCTGGTTATAGAACAAAAATAGCAGTTTTATCTCATGATAAGAATGTAGACCCTGTTGGTGCTTGTGTTGGTCCAAAGGGTTCAAGGGTAAAAATGGTTGTAGATGAACTTGAAGGTGAAAAAATTGATATTGTTAATTATAGTGATGACCCTGTAGTTTTTATTAAAAATGCTTTAAGTCCAGCAAGAGTTTTAAAAGTTTTAACTGATGATGAAAAAAAGTTTGCTCTTATTGTTGTGCCTAATGACCAATTATCTTTAGCTATAGGCAAAGATGGTCAAAATGCACGTCTTGCTGCAAAGCTAACTGGCTGGAAAATTGATATAAAAAGTGAAAAGCAGTTTGAAGAAGAGCTTGAGCAGGCTAGAAAAGAAAGAATCATAAAAAAAGAAAATCTTAAAAGTGATACCAGAAGCAAAAATAAAGAAAAGCGAAGTAGTAATAAAAAGTAATAAGAAAGTAATACACTTAGTGACTAATGTCACTACAACTAATAAATAATAACAAAAATTAATAAATATCGATAAATATTTGCAGTAAATAGCAGTAAATAGCAATAAATAGCAACAACAATAAATA
>CAYLWJ010000152.1:0-1771 GCA_964387355.1 uncultured Actinomycetota bacterium
CAGCCATTTTATAGAAGAATTATAGGAAAAATTTTTCCATTACTTGTAAGATTGATAGTTATAAATGACTTTAAAGATACTCAATGTGGATTTAAATTATTCAAAAAGGAGCCAGCAAAAAAAATATTCAGTCAATTAAAAACAGATGGATTTGCTTTTGATGTAGAAGTTCTTGCAAGAGGGAAAAAAGAAGGTTTTAAAATTGCTGAAGTTGGCGTTGTATGGTATAATTCTCCTCGTTCTTCTGTAAAAATTTTTAAAGATTCTTTTAAAATGTTTATATCTCTTTTAAAAATTAAGTCTGGAAAATGAAAGTTTCAATAATTATAGTCCATTTTGGGGAAGAAGAATACTTAAAAAATTGTATAAAATCTATCTTAAAGAATTCATTTTATCCTGATATGGAAATAATTGTTATAAACAATACCTCATTTGTTTTGAATTCAAAATTTTTAGAAGAATACGAAATTAAAGAGGAAATTAAGATTATCAACACATTTGAAAATTTAGGATATGCAGGAAGTATTAACAAAGGTATTCAATTTGCTTCAGGTGAGGTGATAGCTATTCTAAATAATGATATTGAGGTTGGAAAAAACTGGTTAAAACCATTAATAAATGAATTGAAAAGTGAAAAAATTGCAGGATGTCAGGGTAAAATACTTTCTCTGAAAGAAAAAAATAAATTTGATTATGCAGGTGCTGCTGGAGGTTTTATTGATATTTTTGGATATCCATTTTGTAGAGGTAGAGTATTTAAAACAATTGAAATTGACAAAAATCAATACGAAAATAAAATTTCAGTTTTTTGGATTTCAGGTGCCTGTATGGTGATTAAAAAAAGTGCTTTAGAAAAAGTTGGGTTATTTGATGAAAATTTTTTTATGTATGGAGAAGAGATTGATTGGTGTTGGAGAGCTAATATTTTAGGATATAAATTTGTTTTCATACCTGAAAGTATTATATATCATATTGGCAGTGCTTCCACTAAAAAATGGCCCTCATATAAAAAAGTTTATTATCTTCATAGAAACCATCTTATGCTCTTACTTAAAAACTACTCATTAAATACTCTTCTACTTATATTGCCTTTTAAAATACTAATGGAATTTATTTCTTTTTTATATTATTTTTTAAAAGGAGAATTTAGAAGCAGTATAGAAATGTTCAGAGGGATGGCATGGAATATAAAACATCTTCCCTATACTATCAAAAAAAACAAAAATATTCAAAGGAAAGTGAAGGATAAAGTAATTATGAAAATAATGTTAAAAGTCCCTCTACCTTTTCTTTATTACATTTTGAAAAAAAGAAAATTTTCAAAAATTATGATTAAATATAATATTACAGATGAAAATGGAATTTAAAAAACGATTAAAAATTGTTTGGGGAGAAGACCCTTACTTTTTTGGTCCAAGAGATTATTTTAAAAATACACTCATAGTCAAAAAAATAAAGAATTTTTTAAAGAGCGGGAATGTATTGGATTTTGGATGTGGATGTGGAAATTTAGCAATAAGATTAGCAAATTTAGGATATTATGTAACTGCTTATGATATTTCCTCTCTTTGTTTAAAAATTTTAGAAAAAAGAATTGAAAATACTTCTTTAAGAATAAAAATAGTTCAAGATGAAAAAGAATTAATAAAAATGAAGAATTCTTTTGATTGTATTTGTGCAGGAGAGGTTCTGGAACATATTAAAAATGACAGAGATACATTAATACTCTGGAAAAGTTTATTAAAAAATAAAGGTCTATGTATAATTACAG
>CAYLWJ010000153.1:0-5377 GCA_964387355.1 uncultured Actinomycetota bacterium
GTCCTAACTCTTTGCGCCTTTTCATAGTAGGCATCGTAATAACCAGATGACAAGCAATATGTCCCAATCATTATTCTTCTTTTTACTTCTTGACCAAATCCTTCTGCTCTTGTTTTTTGATACATTTCTCTTAAACTTTGAGCACCCATATCTCTATAGCCATATCTTACACCATCAAATCTTGAAAGATTTGAACTTGCCTCTGAAGGTGCAATAATGTAATAAACACTTAAAGCATATTCAAGTGAAGGTAAAGAAATTTCTTCAACAAAAGCTTCCATTTCTTCAGCCAATTTAATAATTTTATCTACTTGCTCTCTAACTTCACTGGAGATCTCTTTTACTATCAGCTCTTTTGGAACCCCTATTTTAAATCCTTTGATATCTTCAATTAAAAACTGCTCATAGTCAGGTAAATCAATTTTTATTGAAGTTGAATCAAAACTGTCCCATCCTGCTATTGTATTTAAAAGTTTTGCACTATCTTTTACATCTCTGGTAATAGGTCCTATCTGATCAAGCGAAGATGCAAATGCAACCAGCCCATATCTAGACACAAGTCCATAAGTTGGTTTTAAGCCTACAACACCACAAAGCGATGCAGGCTGTCTAATTGAGCCCCCAGTATCTGAACCAAGAGCACATGCTGCCATTCCAGATGCAACTATAGCTGCGGGGCCTCCACTTGAGCCACCTGGAACACAAGTCAAATCCCAAGGGTTTTTTACTGCTCCATAATATGAATTCTCGTTAGAAGAACCCATTGCAAATTCATCCATATTTGCTTTTCCTGTTAAAATATATGACTGCTGGTTAAGTCTTTCTATAACAGTTGCATTATAGACAGGAATATAATTAGATAATATTTTAGAAGCACAAGTTGTTGTAATATCTTTTGTACAAATATTATCTTTTATCGCAATTGGAATTCCAAAAAAGTCCTTTAATTTTAACTGGCTTGACAACATGTTATCAAGCAATTTTGCAGTTTTAATTATATTCTCATATTCAATTCTTATATATGCATTTAATTTTTTTTGGGCAATCTCAATTGCAGAAAGATAAGAATTTGCAATCTCTGAGATTTTAATTTCTTTTTTTAATACTAATTTTTGAAGCTCGTGGGCAGGCAAAAATATTAGGTCTATAAAATCAAAACTTTTATTATTTTTTTTATTGTTGATTTTATCATTACTTTTTACATTACCTGTATAATTAATTTTTTTGTTATTTTTATTATTTTTATTACTTATGTATCCATTATTACCGTAAGTACTATAGTTATTACTGTCAATAGTTCTATTATTATTCATGGCATTTATTATTATTTATTATTTATATTATGTATGTTCATATATTATATAATACAAATTATGCATTAACATTTATGCATAATCTATTTACTTTTATCTATTTACTTCTAATTTATCTATCTACTTTTTAAATGAACAATTTTTATTTTGTTATTATATTGTTGTATTGTTTGTTATATTGTTTTTATAATGATTTTTATAACGATTTTTATAACGATTTTTATTGTTATTATTGTATTATTATTGCTTTGCTAACCAATTAATCAATTAATTAATGAATCAATCAATCAATCTATTTTTGGCACCAAAAAGCCGTTTTCTAACTGCTGAGGAGCATTCTTTAGAGCATCTTCTTTTTTAAGAGACTCTTTTATAATATCCTTTCTAAAAACGTTTTTAATTTCCAAAGTGTGAGAAGTTGGATTAATATCAGAGGTATCAACTTCACTGATTTTTGCAACATGTGATAATATTTTATCAAGCTGTTGCGTTATCGTATCTAACTCATCTTCTTTAAAATCTATCTCAGCTAGCTTTGCAATATGTAAAACTTCCTCTTTTGTAATTTTACTCATTGTAGTCCTAATTATACTATAATTTAAATAATTGAAGTACATAAAAATAACTCAGCTTTATATTTTTCGCAATATCAATATTGGCAATTAAGTTACATATTTTCTTAAAATTTTCCATAAATTTTCTATTTATGTTAAAATTCATTATTTTTATTAATCATGGTTCTAAACGACAAATCTCTTTAATGTTATCGAAATCATTATCATAACTGTAAATTTCTTTTATTTGACGTTTTTGCATATGGGCCAAAATAAAGCGTTTTCAAAGTTAATATTTCTAGAAGCATAGATATCCAGAGCCTGGATATAAAGTAGTTTATTCGATATTTTTAGCCCTTTCATGTTAATAATTGGCAGTAATAGAGAATATATTACTTTTCTAGGTAAATTATATAAGGTTGTTGAAGAAAGAACATAAACTAATTCCGCAATAACTGCCACACATGTTGTTATTTCAATTTCACCCCTTTTTACTTTCTCAAACAACTCATAACATTTTTCAGCTTTGACAGGTTCATCATATGTTAGGTAACGAAGAATTATGTTTGTATCTAAAAATTTCATTTTTCCATTTCTTCCAATATTTTTTTACATGTTCTTTTATTGCAGTTTCTTTAGTCTTTTTAAAATCTTAAGGCTTATTTAAAGGTTTCAAAATACCATAAATATTTTCTAAATTATATTTTGCAAAAGCTATTATTACATTTTCTCCTTCAACCATAAAAACGACTTTATCCTTTGGCTTAAAACCCAAAAGACGTCTTATTTCAACAGGTATAGTGACTTGACCTTTTTTAGTAATAGTAGTTAAAAACTCTTTCATTGCTTCATTATTTTCATTACTTGTTTATAGATTAATTACTTTATAATATAAGTATTACAAGATTTCAAGTGTAAAAAGTCTAATACATTTTTACAAATTGTATTTTTCCAAGAAGAATTGAAATCAATATCAAATTATACACAGAGTGAAGAATAATTACCGTAAAAATTGATTTAGTCTTTTCAAAAATATAAGCAAGAATCCATCCAATTACAAAAATCGGGATAAAACTATAAAATTCAAGATGTGCAAGTGAAAAAAATAGTGATGATAAAAATAGCCCTATGGTAACACCAAAATTTTTTTTAAATGCTGAGTATAAAAATCCTCTAAAATATATTTCTTCACAAAATGGGGCAATTACTGCAGTGACAACAATTAAAATAGTGCTTGATACATTATTGCTCGAAATTAGCTGCTCAATTTTACTTGAAGGCGCCTCAATACCAAAGAAAAATTTTAATACCGAAACATAAACAAAACTAAAAAGAAAAATAAAAAGCAATGCAATAAAAGTGTACCAAATTGTTTTTAGCAAACTGTAATATCTAAATCCAAGTGATTTTAGACTTGAACGCCTCCAGTATATAGCAAAAAACCACACTACGCTAAGCATAAGTAAAACTTGTATTCCATAAAAAATTGAAAAAGTCAAACTATCAATATTTGTAATATTTAAGTTAACAAGTTGACTTGAATTTAATAAACGTAGTATTTTTAATGTTCCAAAATATATGCCAATTAGAAAAGCAATTAGAATTATTATTGATAAGAAACCATCAAGTGCATTAAATTTTATTTTATCGTTTACTTCATCTTTTACTTTAACACTTACTTTCTCATTTATTTTATCATTTCTTTTATTGTAAATTTTATTATGCACCTTATTATATTCTCTTATATTATATTCTTTATTATATCCTTTAATATATTATTAGCTGTCTAATTTGCCATTTACTTCATCTCTAACTTTATTGTTATCTGATTTATTATTTGATTTTATAGGTGTTATTGATGCTTTTGTTTTAGCAGTTTATTTAATTTTATTTAATTGAGTATTTCTATTTTCCTTTTGCAGCATATCTTAGCTTATCATTTCTTTAAACTCATCCTCATTTATAATTTTTATCCCAAGTTTTTTTGCATTTTCAAATTTGCTTCCCGGTTCTTGCCCAACTAACACATAATCCGTATTTTTGCTAACACTTGAAGAAACTTTACCACCAAATTTTTCAATTATATTCTTTGCTTCATCTCTTGAAAACGAATCCAATTTTCCAGTTAGGACAAATGTTTTTCCTGTAATTTGTGGTTTTGAAATTACTGTTTTTTGCTCAGATTTAAAATTTACTCCAGCTTTTCTTAATTTTTCAATTACTTCAATATTTTGCTTCTGTTTAAAAAATGAAACAATACTTTGAGCAATTCTAGGACCAATTTCAAAAATTGAATTCAGCTTTTCAAAATCAGCATTCATTAACTCATCCAAATCTTTAAAATTTTTTGCCAAAACTTCGGCAATGTGAGAGCCTACAAATCTTATACCAAGTGCATAAATTAAACGAGATAGTGGCCTTGACTTACTTTTTTGAATTGCAGAAAGTAAATTATTTGTTGATTTTTCTTTAAAATTTTCAAGTCCGTAAATATCTTCAAATTTTAAATAATAGATATCTGCAGGATCCTTTATAATCTTTTTCTCAAGAAGTTTTTCAACAATTGCTGGCCCAAGACCTTCAATATCCATTGCTCCTTTAGATGCAAAGTGGACAATTCTCTCATATTGCTGTGCAGGACATGCAAGCGAGGTACACCTTACTGCAACTTCACCTTCTGGACGAATAACAGCAGAGCCGCATACAGGACACTTATCAGGCATTTTAAATATTTTTTCCGTACCGTCACGTCTTTCTTTTATAGACTTTACAATTTCCGGGATAATTTCTCCTGCTTTATGCACAACCACCCAATCACCAATTCTTATATCTTTTCTTTTTACCTCATCTTCATTATGAAGGGTTGCATTTGACACAACTGACCCTGATATTTTTACAGGAGCTAGCTTTGCTACTGGAGTTAAAATTCCTGTTCTGCCCACACTAACAACAATATCCAAAACCTTGGTTACCTGCTCCTCTGGAGGGTATTTAAATGCTATTGCCCAGCGTGGGTTTTTTGAAGTTTGTCCAAGACGCTGCTGATAACTGAAATTGTTAACCTTTATAACAATGCCATCTGTTTCATATTCAAGAGCATGACGTCTTTCCCTCCAATATTCAATATATTCTTTTATTTGTGAAATTCCATTTGCTTTTTTTATATTTGGATTAACTCTAAGGCCAAGCTCTTTTAAGTAGTTTAGTAGTTCAAAATGCGTGGTTATTGGTTTTTGAAAATCAGGGCTTAATTCAGGGCTTACAGGGTTTAACACCTGATTTATATTTTCCACAGACTGATATGTTGCTCCATATATAAAAATATTTAACTTTCTTTGAGCTGTCATTTTAGGGTCAATTTGACGAAGCGAACCTGCTGCTGCATTTCTAGGATTTGCAAAAGTAGGAAGTCCTTCCTCTTCACGCTGCATATTTATTCTTTTAAACTCTTCTTTTGATAAGTAAACCTCACCTCTTACCTCAAGTCGAGTTGGAATTCTTGGCTGTTTA
>CAYLWJ010000154.1:0-17123 GCA_964387355.1 uncultured Actinomycetota bacterium
CCTTACAAAAATACTTCCTTTATCACTCATTAAATTTCTTGCAAGCCTTAATCTATTTTCTAAAATACTTATCCATGTGGAATCTTTATATTTTACATTGTAAAGATAGTCTGCATTCTGTTCTTTATTAAATGGCGGATCTATATATATTGTTTGAATTTTTTCTTTATATTTATTCAAAAGCAAATTTAAAGCCTGCCAGTTTTCACTTTTAATAAGTAGCCCATCAAGAATATCATCCAAATCATTATTTTGTGTAAGATTTTCAAGCAGACTTTCTTTAAACTCTTGTGAAAAATATTTTGTATCAATAGGCAATTTCTTATATTCAATTCCTGTTAAATCCTGTTTTAAAATCAAATCCTTTTCATTTTTTATTTCCCCAAAGCCAAGCTCCTGCCATTCTTTTATCTGATTTTCATTGTTTAAAATCTCGCTTATTATTATCTTTAAAAAACTTTCACCTGCATATTCTTTAATCTTATCAATAGTTATTACATACTCTGTGCTTAATACAAATTTCTTTTTTTCCCATAATTTTTTCTGAAAATCTTCAATCTGAGAGAGAAAACCAATAATTGTATCTCCAATTTCTTTTACTACTTTTGCTCTTGTTATATGCTTGTCTAAATATTTCTCAAGTGAAAGAGTTTGGATATCTAAAACTTCGGATTTAATAAAATAATCTAACTGCTCAGTTAAAAATTTTCTAAGGTCTTTATGAATAAAGTAATCCTTTGTGTTTTTTGCTGTAAATCTATTAAGTTGATACAAAAGATAACTTTTATCGTTTTTCTTTTCTGACAATAAAGTATTTATTTCAGTTTTATCTATTCCTCTTAAGATTTCTTCATAACTTTTTTGATTTATCTTTTCTTGTTTTGCGGTATTACTTCCACCTTCGACATCGTAAAATTTTATTTCATCATCTGTTAGCTCCCTGAATTGGAACCTGATTACTATAGTTTTATTATCAATCTCTAGAGGTTTTTCATCATCGAGGATAAAAAATCTTTCCTTTGTTGCCTTATTTGAGCCAAGCTCTTCTTTTGCTTCAGTTACACGAAAAGTAACTTTATAACCAGCAATATTAAAAGTGTAATCTCTAAAAAGAAGCCCTGTTTTTATATAATATTGACCATTATTTGCCCAGTAAAGTTTTACTTCTTCACCATTATAAGGAATTGCATATTTATGTCCTTTTATTGAATAACGGTATTGCGGGATAAAATCACCTTGTTCATAGTAGCGTGAGAAAAAGTTATAAAGGTCATTAAAAACAAAATTTTTTACTTCATCAATATTTTGTGCTTCTTCCTTTTGCTCCAACACCGAAATAAATGTTTTACCAAGCGGTGTATTTTTAAATTCTTCTTTAAGTTCGCCTGCTGGAGTAAAAGCCTGCTGACCTAATTCTTGAATAACTTTTTGCTTTACTTCTTCAAACCTTTCATTTATATTTATCAATGTTTCATTTCTATATTTTGCAAAAGCATATTCAACCTTATTTTGCAGTTCTTTTTCTATAAAGTTTTTAATCTTTTCTCTTTTAAAGTTTAAAATCCTATATATCCCAAAATCAAGATCAGACATTTCAAACTGAAATAGATTTTTAAGTAAATCTTGAAACTTCTGAATATCATTCATTAGTGCCTCTTTTGATTAATGAAATTATAATAAATCAGTGCTAATAAAAATATTTTACCATAATCTTTTTAAAATTATTAAGGGTAATTATTAGTTATAGTTTTAATATCTAGTAGTTTATTTTAAAAAAATTTAAAAAAAGAGATAATGGCAGGATAAAAATTCTGGTTAGTATTTGCATGTTATAGTTAGTATTTACTTGCAACAGCTTCATAAACTTCATAGTCTTTTTGGCTGAATAATACCATACGAACAAGTTCAATCTCAGGGTTTTCTTTTAAAAATTCACATATTGTTTTGATGGCAATTTCAGAAGCTTCTTCTACAGGGTATCCAAATATTCCTGTACTTATTGAAGGAAATGATATACTTTTAAGTTTATTTTGCTTTGCAACCAAAAGGCTGTTTTTATAACATTTTTCAAGATTCACTTTATCCATTTCACTACCGCTGTAAACTGGTCCAACTGTGTGTATTACATATTTTGCTTTTAAATTGTATCCTTTTGTAATTTTAGCTTCACCAGTTTTACAGCCCCCTAACTTTTTGCATTCTTCTGCGAGCTCTGGTCCTGCTGCTCTGTGAATTGCACCGCTAACTCCACCGCCAGGGCTTAAATATTGATTTGCAGAATTTACAATAGCATCAGTATCCTGCTTTGTTATATCATCTTTTATAATCTCTAATTTTGATTTTCCAATAATTTTAATCATTTGAATGCCCTATACAAAAATTTTTTATAAAGGCTTTTTATTAAAGTTATTTTAACTTAAATTATTTTATTATACAATGTTTTAAAAAATGTTTATCAATTAGGTATTTAATTTTAAACTAAATTATTAGTTATTGTTAATAATATTTACGAATAATATTTTAATACTTGAATAGTGAAATTTTATTAATAATTAACAATGAAACCTTACATAACAATTCTTATCATTAATTTAATAACAGCTATAATTATTTGCGCTTTCACTTTTATTCGCCGTAAAGTTACTGGGGCAAAGGGTATGTTTTTTCTCATGCTAGCAGTCTGCATTTATTCTCTAGGATACTTATTTGAAATATTGTCAACTGAACTCTCAACTAAAATAATCTGGTATAACATTGAATATTTTGGTATCCCAATTATACCGTTTTTTTGGTTTCTATTTGCTCTGCAGTATGCTGACTATGAGTGGCTATTTCAGAGAAGAAAAATCTTAATTTTTGCTATAATTCCTGTAATTACAATTATTATGGCTTGGACCAATAAATATCATGGATTTATGATTAAAATACAAGGCGTCGCTTCTAGTGGTGAAGTTCCTGAGATATTAAAAATAAATGGACCCTGGTATTGGATAAATGTTTCTTATTCATATTTGCTTTTTACAATAGGCGTAATTATTTTATTAAGAAGTATATTTAATTTACCCACATTATATTTTAAACAAGGGCTAATTTTAATAGTAGGTGCTTTAATTCCAGTGTTTGGCAGCTTGCTGTACATATTTAAATTAACCCCAATCAAATCTTTTGATTTTATCCCAATCTCCTATACTATTTCAGGGGTTATGCTTACTTGGTGTCTTTTTAGGCTTAAAATTTTTCAAATTATACCAATTGTAAGGGACAAGATATTCGACAATATGGAGGACGGATTTCTAGTAATTGATACTGATGGTAAAATTATTGATGCAAATAAATACTGCCAAAAATTATTTGATTTTAATATCAAATCTGTGATTGGATACGATTTTATAAAATTTTTTAACGACAAAAGCTCTATTGTTAATTTTTATTCATCAGCAACTAATAATAATTTTAACAAATTAATTAAAAATAATGCTAAAACAAATGTTTTATATAATAATAATACCAATATTATTACTACTGCTACTGCTACTACCACCACTAATAATATTAGCGCTTATAAAGATACTAAAACTAAAGTTTCACTAAATAAAAATAATTATTTAGTGTTTCTTAATGAAAAATTTTTACCATTAAAAATATTAACAAAGCAAGAAATTTTAATAAATTTTAAAAATAATATTTTAATAATTAATAATATAAAAGATGAAAAAAAAGATGAGATAAATAATAGTAACAATAATTATTATGATAATGGTGATAAAGGTAAAAACACAAAAATATTTTCTATTAAAACAATAGAAATCAAGAAAAATAAAAATATTACAGCTGGCTATTTGCTTGTATTTCATGATATTACAGAAAGTAAATCCTCAGAGAAAAAATTATTTGAATCTATACAAAAAATGGAGAATATAAATAAATTAATTTATGAATTAAATACTGCCACAGAAGATTTTGAAATTTATCTAAAAACTTTTAAGATTTTTTGCACAACTATTGGTTTTAACTACTGCAGTTTTTTTATTTACAATTCAGGAATATTAGAAAATAAATTTAATTATCCACTAGATTCAGAATCCGATTTAGTTTTAAAATTAAACAATATTTATAAAAATAATTTGTTTTATGATGAATTTATTTTAAAAAAATATAAAAGTGACAAAATTTCAGTTGTAAATATATATGAAAATAATGAATTAAAAAAAATTATAAGTGGAATAATTCCCGATAACGATATTTTAAGTTTAAGCATCCTCTCTATCCCAATTAAAAATATAGGTATATTCTTATTATTCACAACTGACCCCAAAATAATAAATGATGAAAATTTAAAAATTTGTAAACTAATTGCTGATAATAGTATTGAAGCACTTAAGAGAATATTGCTGCAAATATCTTTAAAAGAGCAAGCCGAAATTGATCCCCTTACTGGAATTTATAATAGAAGATACTTTGATAGTTATATTGGAAGAGAAGTGCAAAGATCAAAAAAATATAAATATCCAATTACTTTTATAATTATTGATGTTGATAGGTTTAAAGAAGTAAATGATAAATATGGGCATCAAGTTGGAGATATGATTCTAAAAGGAGTGGGTTCTATATTAAAAGGTCAAACCAGAAAGATTGATACTGTTGTTAGGTATGGGGGAGATGAATTTTTAATTATTTTACCTGATGTCAGCAATGAAAATATAGAAGGATTTATAAATCGCATTAAAACTGCTGTTATACAATGGAATAATCAAGTCAAACTATTAGATTTTAATATTGATTTATCAATGGGCATTGCTAGTTGGAGACCCGAAGAAAATATTTCAATTGAAAAAGTATTAAATGATGCAGATATTGCAATGTATGCTCAAAAAAGAGAAAAAAATCAAAGAAATAAAACTTAAAATTTTATAGCGTTTAATTCCTAATAGTTTTTAATTTTTATAGGTTTTTAATTTTTTATATTTAATCTAATATCTAATACCTAATTTAGTTCTTGCTGAATAATTAAATAAAATTTAAAGACTTAAAAAAATTTGTGCTAAATTAATTAAAATTTTTTACAAAATAACGAATTATTTAGCAAGAACTAATTTAATCTTTAATATTTAATACTTAATATCTTATTTCTTAAAAATTCCTGAAAGTTTGACAATTTTTCCTTTAGGGCATTCTTTTATACATAACCCACAACCATTACACTTTGATAAATCAAATTCAGGCAAAGCTTTTTCTTTATTCCAAGTTATTGCACCTGTAGGACAAATTTTATAACATTTTCTGCAACCAATACAACCAGAATCGCATTTTTCCCTACCAGGAATATCTTTTGCATCCTGATAACTGCATAAAAATACAACAGGTGCATTAGCAGGTATAAGACTAATAATATTTCTTGGACATGCCTTCACACAAAGTCCACAGCCTGTACACTTGTCAGGATTAATTACTGCAATATTTTTATTTACATCAATACTTATAGCATTAGATGGACAAACATTAATACAATCACCTAAACCTAAACAACTATAAGGACATCTTTTAAATCCTTTAAGTATTCTTGATGCAGCTTTACAACTTTTAACACCTAAATAAGAACCTAAATTTTCACAATTTCCAGAGCACGCAACAACTGCTTTTTTATTTAATGACTCTTTATCTACTTTAATATTTAATTCATTTTCTAGTCCTGCAAGGAGTGAGTCATCTTGCAGCACTGTAGCGCAAGTACTACTGAAAAATACTTTTGGATCTTTAGACAATGCTTGTGCATATGCGAAACAGCCAGGATATCCACATGCGCCGCAATTCATTCCAGGCAGATTTGTACTTATTTGTTCAGCTTTTTTTAAAGTCAGGGGTTCTTTAGGCAAGAATCTATTAACAAGAGTTATTAAAACTCCACATAATATTCCAATTGCTGTTAATATTAAAATAATAATCCAGTTCATAATCCTCCATACTAATACTATAATAAACCACTGAAACCCATAAAAGCCAAAGCAAGAAGAGCCGCTGTAATAAAAGCAATTGGCAGGCCTCTAATTGATCTTGGACTGTCAGCAAGTTCCAGCCTTTCTCTAATTCCAGACATTATAATAAGCATTAAAGTAAAACCAAGTCCACCACCAAGTGCGCTTACAACACTTTGAAGTATTGAATAATTATTATTAGCATTAATTAAAGTAATTCCTAAAACAGCACAATTTGTGGTTATCAATGGTAAATAAATTCCTAATGCATTATAAAGAGTTAAATTTGTTCTTTTAATAGTCAATTCTACAATCTGAACCAAAGAAGCAATAACTAATATATATATAATTATATTCATAAAGCCAACATCAAAAGGAACTAGAATATAATTATAAATAATAGAAGTTGCAAGGGAAGCTAAAACCATTACTAAAGTAACTGCTGCACCCATACTTAAAGCATTTGACAACTTCTTTGATACACCAAAAAACGGACATAACCCTAAAAATTTTGTAAGAATAAGGTTATTTATTATAACCATACCAATAAAAATTGTTATTAAACTTGCACTATTACTCATTTTTTAACACCCCTAACCATCTAAATAAAGCAAGCAATAATCCTAAGATTAAAAAGGCACCTGGAGGCATTATAAAAAACGACATTGGGAAATCTTTTAAAACAGGTATTGAGAAAAATTTAAACCCAAAAACTGTAAGACTACCAGTCCCTAATATTTCTCTAAAAAACGAAACAATAAATAAAGATATTGTAAACCCTATACCAATACCTAAAGCATCAGCAATAGAGTACAGTACAGAATTTTTAGAAGCAAATGCCTCAGCTCTTCCAAGTATAATGCAATTAACTACTATTAAAGCTAAATAAATACCAAGTGATTCATAAAGAGGCGGTATATATGCTTCAAATACAAGACTTAAAATAGTAACAAAAGTAGCAATAACTACAATGAAAACAGGAATTCTAACAATTTGAGGTGTTACTTTTCTTATAATTGAAATTATAATATTTGAACCCAATAATACAAAAATAACCCCAATGCCCATACCAAGCGCATTATCAATTGAACTTGTAACAGCAAGTGTTGGACAAAGCCCTAAAACTAAAACAAAAACAGGATTAGTAACAACTATACCCTTAGCAAATTCTATCCAAAACTTTTTAATTGGACTTATTTGTCTAGATAAAATTTCATTTTTATCCATAATTAACTCTAATTACTATATTTATTAAAACAATTACTATATTAGAACTAAATTAATTATTATCTTTAATTATTATCTTTTTTAATTAATTCGATTTTTAGTTCAAGCTCATTTCTAACAGCATCGACAACTGCTTTTGAACTAATCGTAGCACCAGTAATAGCATCTATCTTTCCACCATTTTTGCTTAAATTAATGTCATTTAATGACAAACCTTTAAATTGATCTTTAAAAGAGCTTTCAGTAATTTTAGTCCCTAAACCTGGGGTCTCTGTATTTGAAATAATATCTATTGACTTTATTATAAAATCTTTGTCAATACCAACTATAATATTAATATCTCCACCATAACCCTTCCCCTTTGCAGTAAAAGCGTATCCAATTTTATTACCGTTAGAATAAATCTCATAATAATTATTCTTATTGAACTTATAATCTTGCATATCTGGAAATATTGCCTTTAATTGCTCAATTATTTGAGCATCTCTTTCAGAAGCAATTTTTTGTTTGGTTACTGTACTTATAAACAACAGTAAACTAACAGATACAAACACGATTATGCTTAAAAAAATTAAGGGATAAAATTTTGCTTGAATAATATTTTTAGGTTTTAAGTTTTTATCTTTAGTTGACATTAGATTTTTCCCTCTATATTCTCTTATATCTTTTACTATATTTTTACCTATATATTTTCAATTACCTATCACTATATCTTTCGCTATATCTTTTGCTATTTTTAAAATAGTTATTGATTAGCTTTTAGTTTTTTTATCACTTTTTTTACATAACCAAAAGGTTTAGGTCGTATATATCTATCTATTAGCGGTGTAAAACCATTCATAATAAGTATTGCAAAACAAACACCTTCAGGCATTGAACCAAAATTTCTAATGATAAGAGTAATTATTCCTGCACCAGCAGCAAAAACTGCTCTTCCAGCTGATGTAATAGGTGAAGTTACATAATCAGTTGCCATAAAAAATGCACCAAGCATTAACCCTCCAGCAAAAATTTGGAAAATAGGGTCTTGTCTTAGCAAAATTGAACCTAAACCAACAACTCCAATATATATTAAAGGTATTTTCCAATCTATTAATCTAAGAATTATAAGAATTAATCCTCCAATTAAAATTAAAAATGCAGAAGTTTCACCGATTGAACCAGCAACATTTCCAAAAAAAAGATCTTTATACAAAGAAATTTTTGAACCTTGATATATAAAATTTTCACTTAAAGGGCTAGCTGAAGTTACTGCATCAGCTGCAAATTCACGAGGTAAATACCATGTAGTCATTTGCTTTGAAAAGCATATTGCTAAAAATGCTCTGCCTGCAAGCGCAGGGTTAAATATATTATAACCAAGTCCGCCAAAAGCTTCCTTTGCAATCGCAATTGAAAAACAAACACCAATTACAGCCATCCAAAATGGAATTCTTGGAGGTAGTATTAAAGCAAATAATAATCCAGTAATAACTGCACTGCCATCCATGATAAACTTTTTCTTCCTTAGTTTTTTTATAATAAATTCAGTTAAAACTGCACATGCCATACAAACAATTATCAGGGCAAGTGCTCTTAGACCAAAAAAATAAATTGCTCCTGCAGTTGGTAAAACAAGAGTTGCTAGAACAATATACATTACTTTAGAAGTGGATAGCCCGCTCCAAATATGAGGAGGATGGGATATAATTATTTCACCTTTATCAATTAATCTTGTATCCATTTTATTTTTATAATTTTTATAATTTTTATAATTTATTTATTTTTTGCCTAATTATATCGCTATAATTACTATATATTAGTATATGTTAGTATATTTATATATTTACATTACTTATTATTTATAACTTATTTATTTTTTTTATTATTTTCTGGCAAGTGCAGCTTTTCCAGTTTTTATATAACCTACTATTGGAATTGATGCAGGACAAACATATGCACACGAGCCGCACTCAATACAGCTTTCTATATAATAACTGCTGCACTCTAGGTATTTACTGTTTTTTACAAAATTTACATACATTAATGGCTCTAAATTCATTGGGCAAATACTAATACACCTACTGCATCTGATACAATTGCTCTCCAGCCTTGCTACTACTTCTCTTAACAAAATGCAATTTACACCTTTTGTTATTGGAAAATTAATGTTTCCTACTGCATACCCTGTCATTGGACCGCCAAAAATAATTTTGTATTTCTTATTGTTAATTTTGCCAAAATAATCTATTAAATCAATTAAGAGTGTGCCAACTTTTACTACTAAATTATAAGGTTTTTTGATATCACCAGTAATAGTAATTACTCTTTCAATTAATGGTTTATTAAATAATACAGCATCAAAAATAGCTTTTGATGTAGAAACATTCTGTACAACAACCCCAACATCAAGTGGGAGTCCACCTTGGGGCACCCTTCTGTTTAAAATATTTTTAATCAATGTTTTTTCAGCACCCATAGGATATCTTGATGGTAGAATAGCTATCTTAATCTTATCTTCTTTGTTTAATATTTTTATTTTTTTGGCTAATGATTCTGCTGCATCTTTTTTGTTATCTTCAACTGTAATGATAATTTGTTTTGGGTTTACTATTTTAGATATTATTAAAGCCCCAATTACTACTTCAAAACCATGTTCAAGCATTATTCTATGATCTGATGTAATATATGGCTCACATTCACAACCATTTAAAATTACAGTATCAATATTTTTACCTTTTGGAACCGTTAATTTTACATGGGTTGGAAAAGCTGCACCCCCAAGTCCTACAATACCAGCATCTTTTATTTTTTCGAGCAAAACGTTAGCCTCATAAGTATTAATTTTATTTAGGTAATCTTTTATATAATCTTCTATATTATAACTTGATTCATAATCTTTAAAATTTTCATTAGTATTTTCACTTAAACTACTTTGACTATTAGTGTTTTCAGTTGAAATTATTTCAACAGCATTAATAATCTCATTAGTTACCGGATTTACCATTCTTAATATACTTTTAACTTGACCGCTTATAGAAGAGTGAATATTTGCAGAAATAAAAGACGTAGCTTTACCAATTAACTGGCCTTGTTTTACATAATCTCCTCTATTTACAACAAGTTCACATTCTGTTCCTGTATGCTGCTGCATAGGAATTACTACCCTTTGAGGCAGTGGCATAAAACTTATCTTAACAGTACTTGATTTTTTATTTTCCTTTAGTTTTAAACCTCTAAAAAACCCTAGTTTTTTTTCTATAATATTCATTTTAATGTTTTTTAATTTTATTTTTTTAATTTTTTTTAAGTCAATAAATTATATATTTATCTACTCCAGATGATTTTATAATACTTCTATTAGCATCAATAATAAAAGCCTCAACACCGTTTAAATTTTCAACAAGCTCCAAACCATCAACAGGTCCTAAAACAAAAACTGATGTTGCAAGAATATCTGCTATTGTAGCAGAATCTGCAATTATCGTAGTACTAATACATTTATTTGCAGAAAAGCCAGTTCTGGGGTCAATTATATGATGGGCTTCCTTTTTTGGGTCAAAATATCTGTAATAATTACCTGATGTTGCAACTGCTTTGTCGCTAACTCCAAAAGTTACAATTTTTTCACTTGTATTATCAGGATTTACTAAACTAATTACCCATTTTTCTTTTTCAGGTTTAGTACCAATTGACATGATATCACCGCCAGCATTAACCAAAGCATTTTTTATGCCCACACTTTTTAAGTATTCAATCATTTTATCAACAATATATCCTTTAGCAATCCCCCCTAAGGTTAAAGACATTCCTTTTTTTTCAAGCTTAATAAAATTACCTTCTATAATAATTTTATCAGAACCAACAAGATTCATTGCTTCACTAATTTTTTGATCTTGAATTTCTTTTTCTTCCTTCCATAAACCTTCTGACCAAAGTTTTAAAATTGGGTCAACACTAATATCAAAAGCTCCATTAGTTATTTTACTATATTCTTTAGAAAGCGAAAGTACTTCTAAAAGTTCTTTTGGTGCATTTTCAATAAATCCATTCTTATTTAATAGAGATATACTGCTTTCTGGGTCATAATTTGATAGAATTTTTGAAAGCTCATCAATTTTGCTAAAACTTTTTTCAATTAGTTCATGCGGTTCTTTTAAAGAAGCATAAGTATATATTGTAACAGACACATATGTGCCTATTTTATCACGGGTTTCTTCAGTCCTAACTAAACTATTTCCGCATGAATTAAAAACAAAAACCAAAAAAACTAAGATAAAAACCTGTAAAATTATAATTAAATATTTTAAATTTTTTTTCATTTTCAAAATTGTCTTTCAAGTTTTTAAATATTATAGAGTTTTTATATTTATAAGTCTAAAAATAATTCATTTTCCTTTAACCATTTTTTCCTATTTTTATAGTCAGGTATAATTGATTGGACAAAATTCCAAAAACCTTTTGAATGGTTAGGATGCTCTAAATGTGCAAATTCATGTACTATTAAATAATCTATGATTTTAATTGGGGCCATTATTATACGCCAATTAAAATATATATACCCTTTTGAATTACATGAACCCCATCTTTTTTTCTGTTCCTTTACTTTTATTTTAAGTGGAAATTTTAAGAACTTTGTTTTTAAAATCTGACATCTTTGTAGAATAATCCTTTCTGCTTCTTTTTTATACCATTTTGTTAAAAGCTTTTTAAAAATTTCACTTTTAATAAATTCATTTTTTGTATTTTTTATACTTTTATTCTCTATAAAAAAGTTTTTTACAATAAAATTTTTGCCGTCAAATTTTAAAGTTACTAATCCATAGCTTTTATTTGAGATATCTTTATTATTATTATCATTATCATTAGGTGTCATAATTTCTTTCTTTTGGGATTTATAAATTACTGGGTATTTTTTCCCAAGATACATTACTTTTCCATTTTCTAAAGCCTTGCTTTTTTTTGTATCTATTGAAATACTTTTAAGATAATTGAGTTTTTTTAAAATCCAGTCGGCCTTACTTCTTACCTTTTCTTTTATGAATTCCTCGGTAAGATAATAAGGGCAATACACCCTTATTTTATTTAAGGATTCTATCTGAATAGTAATAGTTTTTCTTTTCTTAAAATGTACTTCTACATCAAAAATATACTCTATTAACTCTATTGTTTCATAATCTAAATTCTTTTTGCGGCTAGAAAAATACTTAGAAACTAGTTTTTCTTTATAAACCAATGTCTTCATAAATAGATTTATAAATAGATTTCTTTTTATTTTTCCAATTTTAAAAATTAAACTTTCTTAAAATTTCATCTGTACAACGAATTATATCTACAGGGTCTCCTAATACACCTTTCCAGATATCACCAATTTTATCCAACCTTGAAAAGATGTTTTTTATATTAAAGTCTTGAGGAACAAATTTTGAAAAAAGTTCCTCCCATTTAAGCGGAGTAGATACTGGTGCTCCCTTTTTTGGTCTTACACAGTATGGAGCAGCCACTGTTGCACCAAATTTATTTTGATAGCAATCAAGATAAACTTTTTTTTGCCTTTTTTGAGGATGTCTTTCTAAGCTTGTAATTTGAGGAATTAACAAGTTAACCGCTTTTGCAATTAATTTTATAAATTCTAAAGCTTGCTCAAAAGTATATTCAGCTCCAAGCGGTATATAAATATGCATACCTCTAGAGCCTGAAGTTTTACAAAATCCAGTTATCCTTGAACTATCTAAAACTAATTTTACAGTACGGGCTACTTCTATAACTACATCAAATTCAACATCAACAGGATCCAAATCTAATACTGCAAAATCTGGATAGTGCAAATTTGATATTCTTGAGTTCCATGGATGGATATCAATACAACCTAAGTTAACAATATAAAGTAGAGAGTTAAAACCGTTACAAACAAAATAATCTACATCCTCATTGCTAGATTCTGAAAAAACCTTCATAGTAAATAGTCCGTTTGGCAATTTATAATCAACGTCTTTCTGATAAAAACACTGACCGTAAATTCCGTCTGGGCATCTGTTTAATGACTGAAGTCGGTTGGTTATATATGGGAGAATATATTTAGAAATTTTTAAATAATATTCAAATAAATCTTTTTTAGTTATATTTTCTTCAGGCCAAAAGACCTTTTGTGGATTGATCAGTTCAATATTAATATTATCTATATTAATATTATCTATATTATCTATTATATTATTTTTGTTTATGTTATTTGCGTTATTTTTGTAATTTAAAGGCATATTTTAAACTTCATTCGGAGCTTTAATTTTTGTTACATCAATATTTTTTGCAAATTCATCATTTTTTTTAATTAAAAGCCAATCTTTTGGAGAAGCTTTTTTGAGACGAACTAGTGCAAACTCACCTTTTAATATTTTTCCATTTAAAATAAATGTTAAATGGCCATTTTCAAGACCTTCTCTTAATATCCTAGTACTTTCAAGTTTATTTATTGCCCCTAATGCATGATATGAACCTTTATCCCAAATATATACTTGACCTGCACCATAATTTCCATCTGGTATTACACCTTCAAAATCTTTATATTCAAGAGGATGGTCTTCAACCATAATAGCGAGCTTTTTTTCTTTTGGATTAATTGTTGGACCCTTAGGAATTGCCCAACTTTTTAATACGCCATCAAGCTCAAGTCTAAGATCAAAGTGGAGATGACTTGCAAAATGTTTATGAACTACAAATGAAAGTTTACCATTAGATTCGCTATTTTCTTTAGATTTACTATGTTCATATTCAATATTTTCACTATTTTCATTTGATTTGCTATATTCACTTAATTTACTATGGCTATCTTTATCTGCACTAATAAAATCTTTAACTGCCGGCTCTGGGGTATTTTCAAAATCTCTTTTTCTTTTATAATCTTCAAGAGGCATTTTCTTATAAAATAATTTTTCTTTACAAATAAGTACTCTTTATAAAATTTTAAAATTCAAAAGGTTTACAAATAATTTCTTTTACCTTTGACTTAAAGAAATGTTGAGAATGAAAAGGATTTATTACTATAGCTGTATCTGCACCAATACCAGTACCACCAACCGCTATAATATCTGTATTTGATTTTACAAACCCTGCATCAGCTGCCATAACAGATATCTCAATACATACCTTCAATCCTTGTCCAAACATTCTAAGGGTTGTTGCAACTATTTCAGAAGGATAAACTCCTTGAAATTGAAACCTAAGTGCTCTATCAATACCTGCAAACAAATGCGTTGAAGTTAAAAGTTTTACCCCTTGACCAGCCAATTTCTGACGGATTTCTTGGGGCATTTCATCAAAATTAGGCTGATTAAAACCAACCTGATGGGTTACACAAACCAAATTAATGCCTAAGTTGATATTAGAATCTAAGTTAGAAAGAGAATCCTTAAACCATTTCTTATTTTTATTTTCAGACTTAAAATCTTCAAATTTCTCAATGAAAATCTCTGCGGTCTTACCTGTACATGATGCTATCACGAAATCTTTTATACCTAATTCCCACCCTCTTGTTATTGCTTTATAAATTACTTCCTCTGTATTTCTATAAATTTGATCTTTATCCTTCATAATCTTAAAACCTTTTAATTTTCAATATTTATTTTGTATTGTTTTTGCAATATTTCCTCAATAAGAAAGTTAAAAAAAATTAACCTAAGCTAAAATTTAAGTCTAATGATAACTTAATATTTTGAAGAAGTCGATATTAAATTTAAATATTAGTTTTGTCAAATAAAAATTAAAATTGCACAGTTTTTATATGATTTCACAAAGCTCTTTTAACTTTCTTGCATTTTCAACTGCATATGCATTAATGTCATTATTAAAATATACATAAGCATCTATTCCATTTTGTATATTATTTTTTATTAAAATACTAATTTTTTTTAGCTCTTCAACTGAATATTTTGAAGAATAAAGTTGGTTACTTCCATGCATTCTAATATAGCAAATATTACCAGTTACTACCTCATGGTATGGATAACTTGGAGAACTTGAAATAACTATTCCGGCATCTAAATCATTTAATAAAACATATATTTCACTGCAAAACCAGCTTTCATTTCTAAATTCAAAAACAAACTTAAAGTCTTTGGATATTGTTTGGTAATTTAAAATTTCAAGAAAACTTTTTAACTTTATTGTATCTTTCTTAAATGAGGGCGGCATTTGAAATAAAAATATTTTAAGTTTTTTACCGAGCTCTAATGTCAAGTCAAATAATTTTTTAAAAGCTTGCTCACATTCACTTAATTTTTTAACATGAGTGATGTATCTTGAAACTTTTACAGTAAATACAAAATTTGTTGGTGTTTGCTCTGCCCAGTTTTTTAATGATTGTTTTCTTGGCAAATGATAAAAACTGCTATTTACTTCTACTGTATTAAAAAAATTAGAATAATATTCAAGCCATTTATTTTTACCTAAATTTTCAGGATAAAATAATCCTAACCATCCATTATAACTCCATCCTGAAGTTCCAATAAAAATTTTACCAAGTGTCATTTAATTAATTGTAGTAATTAATTGTAGTATTAATTATATAGTTAAATTATAATCAAATTTATGATAAGTTTAACTAGCAAATTCAATAGTCAATGTTATATCTTCTTTTCTAAACTCTCTACCATCAATCTGGTAATCCCCATCAGTAAAAGTACGATTTTGATAATAGAATGCAAACTCTAAAGGTTGATTTATATCTATTTGGTGCTGTATTACATTTTTTAAAGTAGAATCTGACCATACAAGTGGCTCTTCTGATCGATTAAAAGTTTTAAACCCCGCAATTCCAACATTCCAGTCAGAACTATCAAGAGGAAATATTATTGTAGTACCCATAAAACCCAAAATTAATCCAAAATCTGAGGAAGGATTACCCCAATATTTATAAGTTTTTAATTCTAGTAAAACAGAATTTACAGTTCTACCAGTATATTCAGCCAAAATTCCAAAACCAAAAAAACCTTCTACACCAACGTTATTAATCGAATCACCAAAAATCATTGTATCAGTGTTAATTCCATTTGGCCAAACAATATATCCAATATCCTTAGGGTGTAACGTTAATCTATTTATAGTTATAGGTGGTATGACATGCGGCTGCTGTATATTAATAGTGCCTCCACTTGTATCTGTCCCATCTGTTTCTGCACTTTCTTCACAGCCCCAAGTTAATGTAATTGAATCTGATGCTACACCTTCTGAATTTTTAGCAACTGCTGTTAAAGTGTAACTCTCACCAGGATTTGAAAGGTTTACCTGACATTTAGTTTTACCCCAAGCACCAAAACTATCATCTTTAGAAAAACTAACATCTGGAAATGGGTTGCCTGTAACGATTGCTTCTATTCGATAATAGCATACATTGTCTGCAGAAGAATAGGTTGGACCCTCATATATTTTTAACTGTATTGTTGGAGCTTTCAATTCATTTGAAGTAGTTTGAGCACTAGCAGTTTCAGTTTCTGATGTAGAGATTTCAGGTAAACTTTCTGATTCTTTGGTAATTGTTTCTTCACTTAATGAAGTTTCAGTTGGTTGTTCTGATATTTGTTCTTCTACACTTTCAGAAGTTTCTGACTCTGTGGCAGGGGTTTTACTACACTGATTGCATAATGCAGAAACACCAAAAAATAAAATAACTAAAACAACAATAGTTAATGTGTAAATTTTTACTTTTAAGTTTTTCATTCTAATCACCTCTGAGAAGTTTTTTAAAAAACTTAGCAGGTGCAATTTCTCAATAAAAATCAATAAAAATCTACACTACATAACTAAAGAATAATAAAAAATAACAATCAATTGTACTATCTAAAAGATGTGTTTACACATATTAATAAATAAATACAGAATATAAATTACAGAACATAAATATATCAAAAAAAGCTAGCTAAAATTTAAATTAAACATCAAATATTGAAAAGC
>CAYLWJ010000155.1:0-2384 GCA_964387355.1 uncultured Actinomycetota bacterium
TATTTGTACTAAACCACTTGTAACGTCACTGGAAGATGCAAAAAAAATTGTTAACTTAGTAAGAGAAAAAAAAGTTAAATTTTTAGTTGGGCAAACTATGAGGTATGAGCCGCAGTTCTCGACAATAAAGAAAATGTATGACGATGGTGATTTAGGAAGTATTATTTTAGCAGAGGCACATTATGTTCATGATATGAGACCAGTATATGAAATGACCCCATGGCGATTAAATGTTCCACAGGATTTCATGTATGGCGGGGTATGTCATCCAGTGGATGTTCTAAGATGGTTTTTAGGTGATGTTGAAGAGGTGTTTGCTTATGCAAATAAGGGAAATATTACTCCAGAGTACCCATTAAAAGGTAATTTCTTATTGAATTTAAAATTTAAGACGGGGCAAATAGCTAGAATTATGGGTGCTTACGATATAATTCACCCTCCAATGCCTATGATGGGTGTTAGTATTTTTGGAACAAGAGGTTCTGCAATTGGAAGCTTTACTGATAAGCTTGGGGGAGAAGTAAAAGTAGTTTTAGATAAATTTGATTATAAAGCAGAACAAAGGATTAAATATTCTGCAGAAACAGAAGGTGCCTATGGTCATGGACAGACAGTGATAAGATATTTAAAGCATTTTGAAAAATGCTTGGAAGAAGATTTAACACCTGTGCCTGATGCCGTTGAAGGTGCCAAATCAATTGCTGTTTGTGCTGCTGCATGGGAGTCAGTTGATACTGGAAAGCCTGTTAAAGTTTTTAATGAGTTTTAAATAAGAAATAAAGCTTTAACATTTCAAAAGCTTATAAATTTTACGATTTAAGTGATTTTTTAAAGCTGTGATTGCCAAATGAATGATAAAAAAATAATAAAAATTATAGATAGTTAGAAAGTAAAACAAAGTATTTAAGACAAAAGGAGGTATATGGATTAAAGAGAATAAGTAATAAATTAAAGGGTAAAATAAGAAACAAATTGAAGGTTAAAAATTTAACTTTCAAAAATTTAAAAGGAGGCGTAAATGAAAAAGAAAGTATTTTTTTTAATTGTTTTGGCAGTATGTATATTATTTGCCTTTAGTGTAGTTTTAGGTGGTTGTAAAGCAAAAGTATCGGAAGAAACAACTGCTACTGAAACACAAAGTTCTCAGACAAAGGCTGAGGCAACTGAGGCTGAGTCAACTGCACCGGAAACAACAGCTGCTGTTGAAAAAACTGAACTTACTTTTGGTTATATAATGCCAGGACCAGATCCATGGTATGGTTATGCTAAAAATGGATTTGTTTATTCAGCAGATAAAAAAGGAGTAAAAGTAGTTGTAGTAAATTCTGACTATGATCAAGAAAAAGAACTAGCTAATATTGATGATTTAATTACTCAAAAAGTTGATGGTATTAATATTTTTTCTTTTAATCCTGATGGAGCACAAATTGCAGCTCAAAAAGCAAATGCAGCAAATATTCCTTTAACTGTTGAAATGAGTGCTATTGCAGAAGGACCTGGCAAAGTAGTGTGTGACATTGAATTTGATTGGAAAAATTTAGGAGTAATGCTTGCAGAGTACCTAGCTGAAAAGCATCCTGGTGAGAAAGTTTTAGAAATTACTGGAATAATTGGCCAGGGTCCAATTGATATGATGTTAGAAGGTTACAAAAGTAAAATAGCAGAGTTAGGTAAGAATGAACTAATTGGGGTTCATCCAGCAGATTATAATAGAGAAAAAGCAATGGATATAATGCAGAATATGCTTCAGTCAGGTCAGGAATTTACAGTAGTTCATGTTGCCAATGAAGATATGGCAATGGGGGTTTTACAGGTACTAAAAGATGCAGGAAAATTAAATAATCCAATTACTGTAATCAGCAATAATGGTTCACCTGAGGGACTTGAGGCTATAAAGAATGGTGAATTAGAGGCAACTGTTTCAACTTCCCCTGGAGTAGAAGGAATTATTTGTTTTGAAGTTTTATATAGACATGTTATGGGGCAAAAAGTACCTGAAAAAGTTATGATACCTATGACTTGGATTAATAAAGATAATATAGATGAAGCAGTTTCTTGGGAGGTTAATGAGACCACATATAACTTTGCTATTAATTTTTTAGACAGCTTAATTAAATAAATTGTTATATTTTTAATTTTATGAATTTTGACTTATCTATATTTAATTTATATTGAGTTAAATCAGTTTTGATAGTTAAAATAAAATTAAAATGAATTAGAAAATAGGGGTATTTGCTTAAATTAAATAAACCAGTTAAGATTGAAGCTATAAGTTTTTATTAAAATATTGATAAAATTTAGTGATTTTAAAGATAAATCTTAATAATTGTTTAAGTAAATACCCCCACCTTTTTTTAAATTGATGCTTATTTAATTTTTTTATT
>CAYLWJ010000156.1:0-3290 GCA_964387355.1 uncultured Actinomycetota bacterium
AATGGGCAAAACTATTGCAAGCTTTATTTTTACTGGAAGTTTTTTCTTTGTTTTTTTTATTTCTTCTTTTACTTTATTTTTATCAATTATTACAGTTTCTTTTCCAATATCTTCTTTTAAAATAGCTGATATTATATCATCTGCAGATTTAAATCTGTTTTCTTTTCTTTTTTCAAGACATTTTGATACTATGTCTTTTAGATACTTGGGAACATCTCTTGTAATTTCAGGCTCTTTTTTATCAAGATGGGCTCTAATTATTCCCCATGGGGTATCTGCAGTAAATGGTACACTTCCTTGTATCATTTCATATAAAACTATTCCAAACGAATATATATCTGATCTGTTATCTATTTGATGTCCTTCAACTTGTTCTGGTGATACGTAGTGTGGAGAACCCATAAAAAGGCCTGTTTTAGTAACTGTTGCAGCCAGCTGCTGCTTTGCTATTCCAAAGTCAAGTATTTTTACAGTATTGCCTTCTATGATTATATTAGATGGCTTTATATCTCTATGTATTATGTTTTTTGAATGAGCATAAGATAATGCTTTAAGTATTTGTATTGAGATATCTTCTATTTGTGAAACTGTAAGACTTTTTTGTTTTATATATTTATCTAAAGTTATACCTTCTATGTATTCATATGCAATGTAGTAGTTGTCCTTAAATGTTCCATAAGAGATTATCTTTACTATATTTTCATGGTTAAGCTGTTTGCATATTGAGGCTTCTTTTTTAAACCTTTCAAGATATTCTGGGTCTATTGATAGTTTGGCATCAAGTATTTTAAGGGCTACCTTTTTATTTGTATTTATATCAAGAGCAAGAAATACCTCGCTCATTCCGCCAGATGCTATTTTAGATATAATCTTGTAGTTACTTATTACTTTAGCCATTAAATATCTTTATAAATTACTTATGTAATATATGCTTTTGTATAACTTTATATATTTTAGTAAAAATTATTAGTAAATATTATATATACATAATTTATTAAGATAATGGTTTATGTGGCAGATATTATTATAATATATAAACATATTATTTGTTTTTTATCAAATACATTTTTAGATAAAAATACATTTTTAGATAACCCTTTTAGCTAATAATTAACATAAAAAGATATCTGTGGAATAATAATATCGATAGGTATTGCAATATTTAATCCTGAATCAGCTCCATCAAGGCTAAAACCCATATTATTTATCCCAATAAGTTCACCACTACTATTAAATAATGGTCCACCACTGTTTCCTGGATTTAAAGCTGCATCATGCTGAATTGCTCCAGGTATGGATATTGTAATATATTCTTTTTCATTAAGATAAAGTTTTTCGTTATAAATGTCTCTTCTAGCTGATATTATTCCTTTGGTGACTGTATGTGACAGTCCAAAAGGATTTCCTATTGCAATAACTTCTTCACCAATTTTTAATTTACTTGAATTTCCAAATTTTGGAACATTTAAATAGGTAGAATTTACTTTAATTAAAGCAATATCATTTGTTTCATTTGTAAATATTATTTCTGCATTTAATTTATATCTATCTACAGTAATTCTTGTAGCGCCTTTTATAACATGATAATTAGTAATAATATATCCATCGTCTGAGACAATAGTTCCTGAACCTAAACCTTCTTCATTATATGAATCGTATAAACTGTATATATCAACAACAGTAGGCAGTAGGCTTTCTATATCAAGGGTAGTACTATTTTTTGTTTCAGTTGTATTTTCTGTATCAGTAATTTCAACTGAGGTTTTTGTAGTTTCAGTACTTGATGTTTCTGTAAAATTATTATTATCTTTTGAGATATCAGTTATACTTTCATAACTAGCTTTATCAGAAATGTTATTTTGCTTTGTTGTATAAAATATTCCAAATGATATTAAAAAAAGAACTATTATTGCTGAAAAAACTGAAATTAAAATTACAGTTTTATTATTTTTATTAGCATATTCTTTTTCTATAATTAAAGTAGTATCACCAGCTTTAATTAAATCTCCAGGAAAAACATTGTAAAGCACATTGGGTTTTATTTTTTTTCCATTAATATAGGTACCATTAGTTGAACTAAGGTCTTTTATTTTATATGAATTATCTTGTTTTAAAATAACTAAGTGATTTCTTGATAGCTTTGTATCTTGTAAAATTATGTTATTATCATTTGCTCTGCCAACTTTAGCAAAATTTGTATCCTTAATAAATTTTCCTATTAGTTGTTGTTTATAATATATATTTATTTGCATATACATATAAATATCTTTTAATTATTTTAATGGTATTTTTTATTATATTTATCTACCATATTAAAATAATAATTAAGAAGTTCGTCTATTTTATTAATAATTTTATTAAGATTATATTCATACAGATCAAAATCATTAACCATATGACTTTTTATAATTTGACCTTGATAAAAACAAATTGACTCAGTAATTTCTACTAAATTATTTTTATCATTAATATAGGAAGAAGGGCAATTAAAACTTCTTAATTTATTTGCTAATTCTTTATAATTTAAAAGAATTTCTTCTTCGAATCTTATTGTTTGAATTTGTCCAAAAACATAATTTTCATTATAATAAATTACTATTTTATCAACTAAGATTTTATACTCATCTAATAATGATTTCATATTATTTAAAAAATATGATTCTCCAATATACTGAATTATTTCATCTTCATTTTTAATAGTTTCATTAGTATTTTCATCAAAAAACTTTCCTTTAATTATATTATTATTCACTAATTCTAAGGCTTTCATTGCAGTTGAACTATTTTCATAATTATCATAAACTATAACTGATATTGAATACATTCCTGGTTCATCTGGAGCTATGTAATAGGTTAGTGTTTTAGTATCATTTGTAAAAGTCCTTTTAGCAGCTAACCACTTATATTTTATTAATTGATTGCTACTTGTGATCTTTACATCAAGTTTAATTTTTTCACCAACTTCTAATACTGATTTAGGAGTAATAATTTCTGTTGCTTTTAGATTAATTACATTTACATTTTTTATAGTTTTGTAATAATAGTTTTGCATATTATTATTAATAATAAATAAAATATATTAAAAATAATAATAAATAAAATATACTAAAAATAATAATAAATAAAATAATTACCCCAGCAATTATACTAATGGGCAAAACTATTGCAAGCTTTATTTTTACTGGAAGTTTTTTCTTTGTTTTTTTTATTTCTTCTTTTACTTTATTTTTATCAATTATTACAGTTTCTTTTCCAATATCTTCTTTTAAAATAGCTGATATTATATCATC
>CAYLWJ010000157.1:0-7284 GCA_964387355.1 uncultured Actinomycetota bacterium
AAGAAACAAAGTTTCTTTAAGTCTAAGAAAAATATTAAATATCTAATTATAATTTCAGTTTTTTTAATTTTGGTGCTGACTTCCTGGTCATGGCTTTTTCTTTTAAATCCTGATATTTCAAAAAAAGCTGAACCTTTTATAAGCAAGTATTTTCCGGGTCTTGTTGATAGATTAAACAGTTTTAGCCAATTAAAAAATTATTTTGATTTTTCTTTATTTGGGCTAAAAACTGCCCGAAATGAAGAACTAAACAATCAAGGTGAAACAACAAGCACATCAAAAAAAGAAGATAAAAATTCTAAAAATCCTAATACTTCAGACACAAAATCAGCAAAAGATGATGAAACCAATCAAAAAAGACCAACTATTCAGCTTAAAATTTATGAAGGTCCTAAATTTAATCAGCAAGATGGGACATATTATTTTAAAATTAGAGCTGTAGTTACAGGCGATCCTTTGCCTAATGTTCAGTTTAGCCGTGATGACAGCAATGGCGCTCTTGGAAAGTATGAAGCTCAAATTAACTTGAAAAGTAATGAAAAAAGTTATGTTTTAACTGCTGTTGCATCAAATGAACATGGCATTGCAATGGATTCAATAACTTTAACTAAAGGAGGCAGCGGAAACTCAAATCCAATAATTTCTGAAATTAAACTTTCAAGTGATATTATTTATGTAAATAAACAGTATGAAATAACAGTTATGGCAAGCGATCCAGACAAAGACAGTTTGACATACAAGTGGACTGTTAGTGGGGGCACTTTAGAAGCAGATAACTTACAGACTGTAAAATGGAATACTCCTTTGCAGCCTGAAAATTATGATGTTAAGGTTGAAGTCATGGACTCAAAAGGTGCAAAAGTTGCAAAGGCAATCTCAGTGTATGTTGGCTCACAACAAGCCCCACAAACTACTCAAACTACTGAGCAGCAAACTACTCAGACGTCCTCAACTACTACAACAACTACAACTTCTTCAACAACTGCTCCTGCAACAACATCTACCGTACCACCAACAACTACTCAGCCACCCACCACAACAATAAATGTCCAGAAAGTTACAGGAGAAGGCGGATATTTGGAATATGGTGGACAGACTTATGCAGGTGGAAATATTTATGCTGGTGACAGCTCAACAAATAAGCCCTGTGCAGGTTTTATAAGTTTTGATATATCATCACTTGCTGGCAAAAATATTGTATCTGCTGTTTTAACATTCAGCTCTGCTGCAGTTTATGGAAATCCTCTTGAATACGCAGATGCTTTCTGGATAAATGTAGTTAGCTGGGGCAACAGGCCTATTGTGCAAAATGATTTTACTCTTATTGGTATTGCAGTTCAGAGCTTTGCAAGCCCTTCTGTTACATGCGCGGCAGATAAATTAAGAACTGAGCTGCAAAAGGCTATAAATGAAGGTAAAAGCAGGTTTCAAATTAGAGTTCATTTTTCAGGACCATATACTGACAATGATGATTCAAGAGATGGTTGGGAATATTTTCAGAATAATGTTAATTTAAAAGTCGAGGTTCAATAATAATAAAGTTTGGCAATAAATAATAAATAGAATTATTAATAATTATTAAAGGTTCAACATTAAGGCTTATTAATATTAAAAATTAGGAAAAATTAAAAAAATTTTTTAAAAATTTTTTTTATTGACTTTTGTAATAATTTGTGATAAATAATATTTCATAATAAGTATTAAAATTTTATTTAAATAATAATTAAATAATAATAATTTATTTTTGACATAGAAAATATTTTTTTGTAGCAAATATAAACGTAGTAAATATTAACATAGCAATTAATTTAACATAGTAAATAAACATAGTAAATAATAATTGTAGCCATGAAACATAGCAATAACGTAAAAACAAGCTTTGTAAAAAATTGTATTTCTGAAAAGGAAGTAACACTAAAAAGAAGATTCCTGCTTTTTAAGATTTCATCTAATAAAACATTTATTAATTCTTCAAAGTCATTGTTTTTACCTTCGTCATTTTTAAAGTCGGTTTTAATTTTTATGCTATTTTTTATATTTCTTGTTTCGTTCTGTTTAACTTTTACTGCTTGTGATGCAATTACAAATTTAACTGGTAATTTAAGCAAGTTAAAAAACCTAGAAAATAAGGCAAATCAAGATAAAAACTCTGAAAATATTCAGCAATCTGAAAACACTGAAATCACTGAAGATAAAAATTCTAATATTGGCTCAGAAGATACTACATCTGCCGAAACTGGATATACTGAAGAAAAAGCCAATACTTCAGAGCCTCTGGAAGAAAACACTGATGGAACTAATACTCCAAAAGAGATTACAATAGACCCAGCTTTGCAAACAATAAATGTTTATTATGCAAACAGTACAGGCGAGTATCTTGTTGGTGAGGCTAGAGATGTTGAAGGTAGCTCAAAACTTGTTGATGCAATTTATGAAATGATGAAAGAGCCAATTGACCCAAGTTTGGTTGTTTTAATTCCATCTACAACGAAAATAAATTCAGTCAAAGCTTATGAAAATGGTATTGCAAAAATTGATTTATCTCAAAGTTTTTTAGATGACAGGTTCCAAAGCGACACTGTTGATATTTTACTTGTTTATTCAATTGTAAATACATTAACTGAATTTAAAGAAGTTCAAGCAGTTGAATTTTATATAGATGGTAAAAAACTAGACATATTAGGTCAGCTTGATATAAAAGGTCCAGTTTATAGGAGGAGTGACTTAATAAAACAGTAAAGTAAGGAGTGGCTTAATAAAGCAGTAAAATACAAAAATTAATAAAAAGATTTTATTGCTTAAAATTAATAAATTTTTTAAAACAATTAAAAAAATTGTATTTTCATTGTTTGTTAATTTTATTTTAAGGGGTAAATATGCAATTTAAAAATAATAAAAATAAAATATTAAACCTTTATAACACTTCCTACTTTAAAAAAAAGCTTATAAAAAAACAAAAATTAAATTTTTATCATGCTCGCCTAATTAAAATTGCATTTTCTCTTTTAATTATATTTTCTTTTTTGATTACTGGCCTATTTACTACAATTAATACTGGCAGCAAATTATTTGCAGCTCCAAAAATTAAAGTATTTTTAGATCCTGGACACGGGGGATCAGATCCTGGGGCAACTTGGTATGGTTTTCAAGAAAAAGTTGCAAATTTAGACATTGCTCTTAGAGTAAAATCAAAATTAGAGGCAAATGGCTTTGAAGTAGCAATGTCTAGAACTTCTGACATTAAAAGATCTTTGGATGAAATAGTGGCTCTTGCAAACTCAAGCGGGGCTGATATTTTTGTTTCAATCCATAATAATGCATCACTTTCACCTTATTCACACGGAACAGAAACTTACTGGTGTGCAAATGGTGTAGCTGGCTCAAGCCAGCTTGCTAGTCTTATTCAGTCAAATGTTGTAGCAAGCGCAGGAAGAGCAAATAGGGGAGTTAAAACTGCAAATTTTAGAGTTATAAAATATACAACAATGCCAGCAGCACTAGTTGAGTGTGCTTTTATGTCAAATCAAACAGAATCAGACCTGCTAAAAACCGGTGAATTTAGAGAAAAACTTGCAATTGGCATTTTTAATGGTATAAAAACTTTTGCCCAAGGAATAAATAAACCTGATGTATCAGGAAATGAAACAAGTCAGTCAACTGATACTAATTCTTCACTGGACAATAACCCAAATCAAAATCCTAATAACGCAGCAGCAAATAAAAATACATACAGTGATTTAAGTAGGGCTAACTCTTCTGGATTTACAATAAAGATAGATTTACCTGAGAATGGTGCAAAAGTATTTTCAGAATTTGAAATAAGAGGATGGGCAGCTGATCTTCGAGGAACTCCTCCTAAAAAATTAACAAAAATTGAAGTTTATAAATCATCTGAACAAAGCCCCGAAAACTTAATTGGCAAAATCGATAATTTTGACTCAAATGTTTTAGGAAGTCAAGGAGTTTTAAGTGGTGGATTTAGCTTAAACATTGGAATTGACAGCCTTGCTGAAGGTGAAAATATACTTTATATTGTAGCTTATGATGAGAGTGACAAATATTCAGTTGGTAATATTAGCTTAATTGCAATTAAAGGTGGAGATGTTTCCGAAATCAATAGAAATCCAGTTGCAGTTCCAGGTGGTCCTTACAGTGGCGAAATCAATAAAGAGATAAAATTTAATGGCTTAGGCTCTTATGATCCTGATGGAATTATTTCACAGTATATATGGGATTTTGGTGATGGTTCAGAGCTTCTTACAGGAAGTAGAGCTGATACTGGCAAGCCTGTTCATACATATACTCAAAAAGGAACATATACTGTTACCTTAATAGTAAAAGATGCACTGGGCAAATCTTCTGCACCAGTAGTAACCACTGTTGCTGTAATTGATCCAAATGAAGCTAGCCAAAGCACAGAAAGCACAGAGAGTACAGATAGTATTTCAAGCGATACACAAACAAGTAGCACAGATGGCACAGGTAATACAGATACAGGCACAAGCACTACAAGCACAAGCACTACTCAAAGTAAAGCCACAAGCGAAAACACCTTAAGTGCTAAATTTGAAAATGTTTCAAATTCAACAAGTTTTGTTGGCTATATTGATGTATCAGTAGATAATCTAATTAAAATATTTAAAGATAGAAACTCAGGAAAAATTGAAAGAGCAACCCGTCTTGCTCCACTTTATATTAAATATGGCAAGCTATTTAATCTGCGTGCAGATTTAGCTTGGGCACAGATGTGTCATGAAACAAACTTCTTAGAATTTACAGGAGATGTAAAGCCAAACCAGAATAACTTCTGTGGTCTTGGCGCAACTGGTGGCGGAGTGCCGGGACATAGCTTTGCAACTGAGGAGCTTGGAGTTATAGCTCACTATGCACACCTTGCTTGGTATTATTATCCAAACCATGTAAATGAATATTGCAATAAAACTTTTGACCCACGACACTTAGGTAATGGGCATATAAACTATACAGGAAATACTACGCTTGGCTTTTTAAACGGCAGATGGGCTCCTGGCGCAACTTACACTGATAAAATAATTTTATTTGCAAATCAGATTATTCAAGGAATTATATCTAGCCAAAATAAATCAAGCACTCAGGAGAATTATAAAATAATAGCAAATGCAGGCCCTGACAGGCAGGCAAATATTGGTGATACTTTAACATTTGATGCATCAGAAAGCATAATTGCTATTGGTGTTAATGATAAAATAACCTATATGTGGGATTGGGACGGCGATGGAAAATATGACCAAGAACTTGAAAATGCTGTAGTTAAACATACATTCCAAAATGCTGGAAAATTTGAAGTTAGTTTAAAGATAACTTCATCTAGCGGACTAGAGGGTGTAGATAAAACAATAGTATTTATTAACAGTATTCCAACGGCAGACGCTGGTGGTCCTTATAGTGGTAATGTAAATAAAGAAATTAAATTTGATGGCTCCAAATCAACAGATTTAGATGGTCAGATTACTAAATACCTGTGGGATTTTGGCGATGGCAAAACAGGCAATGGTGTGAGTCCTATGCACGCATATGATAAGCCTGGTGAATACTTAGTATCTCTAACTGTAGTAGATGATAAAAACGCATCATCTACTACAGTTCAAACTAAGGTGGTTGTTGTGGAAGAGATAAAAGAGCCTGAAAGCTCTTCTGATACCAATGATAGCAGTGCTACATCGTCAAGTAGTGCTTCATCAGATACCACAACAGTTACTACAACAGTTACGACATCTAGTTCAACTACAGATACAACTACAACAGGTACTACTACTGATACCACCCCAACTACTACAACTGCAAGTACTACAACTGCTGCTTCAGAAACAACAACTTCAACTACTACAACCACAACTACCACAACAGTTCCAAATAAGGCACCTGTTGCAAATGCAGGAGGTCCTTATAGCGCAAAAGTTAATGAGTCTATAACATTTGATGGAAGCAAATCAACTGATTCTGATGGTATTGTAAAAGAATATTTATGGGACTTTGGAAATGGCGCTACTGCAACTGGCCAAAAACCTTCATATGCTTATCCAAAGGAAGGAACCTACACAGTAAAACTTATTGTAAAAGATGAGCTAGGCTTACAATCAGATGTTGCAACAACAACAGCAACAATAACTTCAAATACACCATCAGAACCTCAATATCCAACTAATACTTCAATAATTACAAATCAAACAAGTTTTGTCGGATATACTGAGGTTAGTGTTGAACAACTTGTTAGCATATTTGTTAAAAGAGGTTCAAATAAAATTGAAAGAGCAACTCGCCTTGCTCCGCTTTACATTAAATATGGCAAGTTATTTAACCTGCGTGCAGATTTAGCATGGGCACAAATGTGTCATGAAACAGGATTTCTAGAATACACAGGAGATGTAAAACCAGATCAAAATAACTTCTGCGGTCTTGGCGCAACTGGTGGTGGAGTTCCAGGCAACAGCTTTGCAACTGAGGAGCTTGGAGTAATAGCTCACTATGCACACTTAGCTTGGTATTATTACCCAAACCATGTAAATCAATACTGCAATAGCACTTATGACCCACGTCACTTTGGCTCAACTCATATAAAATATACTGGTGATACTACAGTTGGCTTTTTAAACGGCAGATGGGCTCCTGGCGCAACTTATACTAATAAAATATTGTTGTTTGCAAACCAGATTTATGGAAATTAAAAAGTTATAATTATAAAAATAAATACAAAAAATATTATTAAATCTTGATGTTAGAAGATACATTTAAACATAATATTTAAAAATAATAAAATAAGTATAAATATAAAGAAAAATATTGATTTGTTTGATAATATAATAAACTTAAAAGCTATATGTTAAACTTTATATATTTTATTTCTATAAATAAAAATATTTCTATATATTGAAATTTAATAAATCAGAATATTGTTTTAAATAATTAATTGAAATTTCTGAAGTTTCGGTAATAAAAAAAGTAATATTTATAGGTAGTTTATTGTTAATCGTAAAAAAAATTGTTTGATTTTTACAAATTTCTCCATAGCTTTCTGAAACATAATCATTTTTTAAGTTAAATTTAATATAGTCTTTATTATTATTATTAATTATTGGTTTTATATATAACGTTTTATTAGTAGGTGTTATTATTTTGCAGATTAATTGGTCGTTGTTAAAACTGCATTTAACTCCTGGCTGTAAATGAAATAAAATTTCAATACTATGTATACGAGATTCAATATTAGATACAGTTTTAGCTTTTAAATATTTTTTAATATTATAT
>CAYLWJ010000158.1:0-17795 GCA_964387355.1 uncultured Actinomycetota bacterium
GTCAATATTATTGATTAAAAAACTTCATAAAAATATATTTATGAAAGCTGCATTTAATGAAATAAACAATAATTCAAAGACTATAAAAGTTCTGATCAATTTTAATAAATAATTATTGTTAAAAATATTTTACTCTTATAAAATATATGGCGAATCAAGTTTTTTAATTAGGAATTTAAATGAGTTCTGTATTATTATCAATAACAAAAGATTTCCTTTTTATAGTGGCAAGTTATATTGTTGGATCCATACCCTTCTGTTATATAATTGGTAAATTGGCAGTTGGCAAAAGATTAACAGAGATTGGTGATAAAAACCCGGGCGGCTGGAATTTAGCATTTAATGTTTCTAAAGTTTGGGGTGCAGTTGGGACCACCTTTGATGTGGCAAAGGGATATTTTGCATACTTTTTTGCTTACAAATTAATTAGCCAAAATTTTATTACTTTTCTTGGAACAAATGAAAACCAGCTAATAGCTATTTTAGCAGGATGCTCTGCAGTTGCTGGACATAACTATTCGCCATTTTTAAAGCTTAAAGGCGGCAAGGGAATTGCAACGTGGTTTGGCTTTATGCTTGCTGCAAGCCCATGGACAATTCCAGTTGCTGCAGTTGGATTTCTTTTTGGAATTTTTGTCGCTCGAAACATGATATGGTCTGTATCTTTAGCTATTATACTTACTGGAATATTTTTATGGCTTTTTAAAAACAATTATATTTTTATTTTGATGATAATATTAAATTTACTTATAATGATTTCTAAGCAAATAAATCGCACACTTACATTTAAGACAAATTTAAAATTTAGAAAAGAAGCTACACTTCAGGATTTATTTAAGCCAAAAATAAGATAGCTATAGCTATAGTTATATTTTAGTACTACTTTAACATTATTTTATTATAATGCTAGTATTGTTAGCATCTATAATTTTGTTATAAAAAATAAATTAATGAGCAAATATGGGTTATGTAAAAAACAATTTGAAGGCTTTTGCGGGCAAAGTTCCTCTAATATTTAATATTGTGATAATCCTTTATTAAGCCAATTTCATTTTCTTCATCAACATTTTTAACATTATAGCTTCTGCCTTTCCAGTAAAGCCCCTTTTTTGATTTAGCCTTGACATAGGAATTTACTGCAATTAAAAGCATATATGTTGTTGAAATTGGCATAAGCAAGCTATCAAGAACTCTTCCTTTAAATTTCATATAAAGGATTGCTTTTATTGTAAGAATTAATAAAATTTGAATTACATTTATTGTAATTATAATATTTGACAAACCATAAATTAAAAGATTTAAAGGTAAAAGTAAAAACGGAAATAAAAAAAATACTGAAAAAGCAGTCACAGCTAAAAATTCCATAAACCCATTATAATTAAAAGCTGCATAAATAAATTTAGTAAATCCATTTACTACTTCACTAAAGTTATTGTACATTCTACAATAAATGTTTTTGCTTCCATTAAATACCAAATATCTAAAACCGCATTTCTTAATTTGTTTTGAGAGATGAATATCTTCAAGAATTTCACTTTTTACAGATTCATGCCCTCCCATTTTTTCATAAACATCTTTTTTAAACATAAAAAACTGCCCTATACCAGTACTAAAAAATCCACCTTTTGCATATTTAACCAAAACTAAAGGCATAAAAGACAATATTGCAAAATTTATAAATGGAACAGTCATCCTCTCATGAAAAGTTACAGAAATCTGTTTTGGGTAAACTGAAATTCCATCAAGCTTATTTTTAAGAAGTGCAGCAAATGCTTTTGATACTGTATCGCGATAATGTAAAGTATCTGCATCTGTAAAAATTAGAAAGTCTCCTTTTGCATATTTTGATAGCTGAAAACATGCCCAACACTTTCCAAGCCACCCTTTTTTTAAAGGAGCTCCATTTATAAGTTTTACTCTTGAATCTTTTAATGAAATTTCTTCAACAATTGCTGCAGTATTATCAATTGAATTATCATTTAATACTAAAATTTCAATATTTTTATAATCTTGTTTTCTTAAAGAATTAACACATCTTTTGATATTTAGTTCTTCATTTCTTGCAGGAATTAATATAGAAATTAGTGGAGGATTTTTTAAGACATCATCAGGCAGAGAATAATTTTTAATATTTTTAAATAATATAATATTTACTATGAAATTTATAAAAATTAAGAATAGGATACTTGCAATTATATAATTGTAAATTAACATTTATTTACAAATTTTTTATTTATAGATTTTGTATTTATAAATTTTGTATTTCAAAAAGTTTTAAAGATACTTTACGTATCTTTATTATATTATTTTATATTTTTATAATTTTATTACTTCTTTAAATAGGACGCAACTTTTTTAAATTGTTTCTATTCTTTATATTCTTTTATTTGCTTTTTCATTAGCTTTTTTTAAAAAATCGTCTAACTTTACAATATATCTATAATGAAGGCCCTCTCCTATTTTTTCTTTACCATCATAAGCACTTACTTTAAATTTAATTTTTGGACCATCTACTTCCAAAAGTTCTGCTTCTGCAGCAACTTCCATCCCTATAGGAGTTGCAGAAAGGTGTTTAACCTCAACTTTTGTTCCCACTGATGCATATCCTTTTGGAAGATAGCTGTCAATACAATTAATTGCAGCAGCTTCCATTAGTCCAATCATTGCAGGAGTAGCAAATACTTTCACACTTCCGCTGCCAAACTTTAAAGCAGTATTATCCTCTGTTACCTTAGTTCTAGCTTCTCCAATCATTCCAACCTTTAAATTAAAATCTATCATTATTGCCCTTCCATTCTTTTAAAATTTCAAAAAATTATAATAATTTAAAATTTTATTATAATACATAATTAATGCATAGGTTTTTTAATGTCTAAGCTTACTATTACAATAATGCATATTATAATTTATTATTATGATTATTATTATGTTAGCATTTTATTATTATTTATTATAATTTTATTATATTTTATAGAATAATTAAGTTAATTTATGCGATATAAATTTAAACTATATTTAATATGCATAAATTTTACCATAAGGCCTGTGGGAATGAGGTATTAATTTTATAAAATTTGTAAAATTTTTTGAGGTTATGTCTGAAAATTTTATATTAAAATACTTGCAGAAATTATTAAGATATCTCTCAAGTATTTTTTTATCTTCTAAAGAAACATTTTCTTTTTTTACTTCTTTTCCAATCTTATTATCTTCAATATCTCCTCTAATGTATATTACCCCTCCATGCATCCCAGTTCCTACAAAACCTCCAGTAATAGAATTCATTGAAGAATAATAAAACCTATTTGAATAATCTTTTAAGTTTAAATTACTTAAATTGAAATCCTTAAGTAAGCCTAAAACAACAATAATTCCTCCTGCCATGTATTCACCTAAAAAATTACCAGCATTTCCCCCAATAACAATAACAGGGTAATTCTCTTTGTAAGACTTCATGTGAATTCCAGTTCTCCAGCCCACATTTCCTTTAATGTAAACTTCTCCTCCACGCATAGAATAACCTAAAATGTCTCCACATTCCCCATGAACAATTATTTTCCCAGAGTTTAATGTATTTGCAGTTCCATCCTGGCAATTACCAAAAACTTCAATTTGAGGCCCATCCATAAAAGCGCCTAGATCATTTCCTGGAGTACCATAAATTTTTATATTAATTTTATTTTTTATACCATCACCAATATATCTTTGCCCAAGAACATTTTTTATAATTATAGTCATATTTGTTGTCACATCTGCTGTTATATCTTTTGTTATCTCTACTGGTGTATCTTTTGTTGTACCTACTATCATATCCTTTGTTGTACCTGCTGGTGTATCTTCTGTAATATCTGTAGTTATACTTGTTGTTAAACTTTTAGGAAAGTCAGATTTTTGGTTTTCAATATTTTGTTCTTTATAAACAGAATTTTGCCCCTTAAAGTTGTTATTATAACTATTGTTATAACTATTATTATAAATATTATATTGATTTAATTCTTTTATTTTTTCTCTAATTAAATTATTTAAACTTTTATAATTTAAATTCTTAGCATCAATAATATATTGGTTATTTTTATTTTCCATACTAACTTCTCCAAATTTTTAAGGTTAAACCTCAATACCCTCTCCTATAACCAGGTGCTTTTTATAATTTTTTGGCAACTGTATCAACCCAAAATCATCCTTTAACAAATTTTTCTTAATTTCTGAGATGTCTATTTGATTATTTATAAGTCCAGAAAATATCCCAGCCCTTTCTATAGCACCTAATAAAATTGCACCAATTATTCTATTGTTTCTAATTACAAGCTTCTTATAATAATTTTTTTCAGGATTATAAATCTTATAAATCTCCATATCTTGAAATTTTTCAATTGAAATATTTTTTAGGTTATAAAACTTTTTATCAAAATCTACCAATTTACTTTCTTCTAATTCTTCTAATAATTCTTTTTCACCGCTTAAATTTGATAATCCAATTGATATTACAGGTATATCTAAAATTTCAACTGAATTCATAAAAAACCCGCCACTGTATATATTTTGTTTGCCTGCCATATTGCTTCCTGCACAAATACCTTGTTTTGAAGCTAGTGGCCAAATTGCAAGGTTTCTAAAGCTATTTAAAATTTTATCAAAACTTTTAACAACATCTCCAGCAGCATAGATATTTTGAATATTTGTTTGCATTCTTTCATTTACTAATATCCCATTGTCTAATCTAATATTTGAACTAATATTTGAACTTTTTATAACTGAAATTTTTTCTTCTCGGCTATTTGAATTAGTTTTTTCATTTTGATTATAATTTTGATTATAAATTTTATTACTTTGATAATACTTATTATTTTCATAAGTATTTAAGTTAATAAAATCTGTATTTGGTTTAACCCCAACTGCAATAACTAACAAATTGCAATCCAGATATTGTTTTGTTCTATTGTCATCGCTTGTCAGCTTTAACTTTTTAACTGTTCCGCTACTTACAAATATAGTGCTAACCGTAGTAGAAGTTAAAACCGTACTTCCTTGTTTTTGGATTTTTTCTTTAATAATTTCAGACACAATTGGGTCAAATGATGCAGAAAGTATTGTATTTGACAATTCTATTATAGTAATTTTAATACCTAAATTTAAAAATGCTTCTGCTGCCTTTAAACCAATTAAACCTCCGCCTAATATTACAGCATCTTTAATATTTTTCTCCTTAATATAATTTTTAATAGAAATTGCATCATCTAATTTTGTTAATGTAAAAACACCTTTAGGCATTTTTTTATCTAAACTAACAGTTTTCTCATTGTCAGACTTAATTTTAGCATAGGATAACTCAGATAATTTAGAATTTTTAAAATTAATTAAAAGATTATCTAATTCATTAAAGTTATCTGACAGGTTAATTACTTCAATTTTTGGAATAATTGGTTTTCCCCCACTTGCAATAAGAAGCTTTGAATAATGAAATTCTTTGCCATCTTTTGAAATAACTTTATTAAATTTAGGTACTATTTCTATAATTTCAGTATTCAAAAACAAATCAACATTATTATCTAAATAAAAGGCTTTGTCCTTAAAATTTATTTTTTCAATTCCTATTTTATCAGCCAAATAATAAGTAATTAATGGCTTTGAATAATTAAAATAAGCTTCACTTGTAAAAACACCAATTCTTCCATTTCTGTCATATTGTCTAATTGTTTGAGCAGCAGACAAACCAGCAGCCGAATTGCCTATTATTAAATAGTCAATTAGCTTATTTAGTTCATTTTTTTTATTTTTTTGGCCCATTTTGTAATTTTACCTACTTTAAATGTTTTGTAATTTTACCAACTTTAAATATCTTTAATTCTTATTTTTTTCTTGTTTTTTCCTTATTTCTTTGCATTTTTCATTGTATTTTTTATTTTTTTATCTTTTTATCTTTCTATTTTTCTATATCTTTAATTATTAATGCTTCATTTGGGCAATTTTTAACACACACTGGTATATCTTCATCAGGGCAAAGATCGCACTTCGAAGCTATTTTTTTAGGCGAATTTTGTAAGCTTGTAATCTTACCTTCATTTTGCGAGTGTGCACTGTTAATGTTAATAACACCATAAGGACAAACCATTATACAGCTCCAGCATCCTACACATTTATCCTCATCGCAAATTACTGTCTCTGTCTTGATGTTTTTAGTCATAGCACCAGATATACAAGCCTCAATACAAGGTGCATCAACACAATGCCTACATTGTATGGCAAAAGAATTAAAACCAATTTCTTCAACCAATACTCTTGAAATCATATCTTTTTTTTCTTCTCTAAATGCTTTTATCATTTTTTTACTCTTAGAGTGTTTTACTTGACAGTGAATTTCACAAAGTCTACAGCCAATACAATATTTTTCATTTATATAAATCCTTTTCATTTTTTACCAAGCCTCTCCAGCATGCTTAATTCCTAAAATTGACAATTCTTTATCGTTTAAGTCAACACCTCTTAAATGTTCTCTATTTCCCCTTAAACTTTCAATTGCATTTATTCCAGCACCCCCAAGCATTTCTTTTATCTCTAAAGACCACGCTCTTAGTAAAGAAATCAATCTTCTTGTGCCTATCTCAGGATTTAGCCTTTTAGTAAGATACGGGTCTTGGGTTGCAATACCCCAATTACACTTGCCTGTATAACATTTTTGACATAGGTGACACCCAAGTGCAATTAGAGCAGCAGTTGCAATATATACTGCGTCTGCTCCCAATGCAATTGCTTTTATTATATCAGCGCTTGACCTAATTGAACCTCCGACTATTATAGAAGCTTTATGTCTAATTTTTTCTTGTCTCAACCTTGTATCAACAGCTGATAAAGCTAGCTCGATTGGAATACCAACATTATCTCTTATTACTTGTGGAGCAGCGCCCGTTCCACCACGAAAACCATCAATAGATATAAAATCAGCACCAGCCCTTACAATACCACTAGCAATGGGTGCAATATTATGTACTGCAGAAACCTTAACACCAACTGGTTTTTCATAGTTAGTAGCTTCCTTAAGAGCATAAATTAATTGAGACAGGTCCTCAATTGAATAAATATCATGATGAGGCGCAGGTGAGATTGCATCCGTTCCTTCAGGGATCATTCTCGTTAATGATATTTCTTCTGTAACCTTCTCACCTGGAAGATGACCACCTATACCAGGTTTTGCACCTTGGCCTATTTTTATTTCAATTGCTGCGGCATCATTTAAATAGTCAGTATTAACACCAAACCTTCCAGATGCAACTTGGACGATTGTATTCTTTATATACTTTCTCAATGATTTATGTAAACCACCCTCTCCAGTATTATAAAATATACCAAATTCTGAAGCAGCACACGCTAAAGACTGGCATGCATTTAAGCTTATTGAGCCATAAGACATTGCAGAAAACAATATTGGAGCTGAAAGCTCAAGGTATGGCGGAATTTTTGATTTTAATACAAACTTATCAGATTTTTCAATTTCAAGTCTTTCAGGCTTAGCACCAATAAATGTTTTAATTTCCATGGGTTCTCTTAATGGATCTATTGATGGGTTTGTAACTTGAGAGGCATTAAAGAAAATCTTATCCCAATAAACAGGATAAGGCTTATCTGAACCCATTCCAGTCAATATTACCCCACCAGTTTCAGCCTGCTTGTAAATATTTTTAATGTGAGAAGTGCTCCAATTATAATTTTCTTTAAAATGGGGCTGTTTTTTTTCAATTTTTAAAGCTCCTGTAGGACAAAGAGTTTCACACCTATGACAACCTACACATTTTTCGCTGTTGCTAAAAACAACTTCTTCATCACTATCAAATTCATGGGCATCATTGGAGCATTGTCTTACACAAACTTCACAGTTAATGCACTTTTTTAAATCTCTTGTAATTTCAAATTCAGATTGACTTAATTTTATAGCCATTTTTCCTCATAAATTATAAATCTGCTAATTTTATAAACTTACTAGTTTTATAAACATATTATTTTTATAGTCTTGCTGTACTTGCTATTATATTTACCAACTCGCCATATTTATCAACTTACTATATCAACTCACTATATTTACAAACTTTACAAACTTGCTCCATCTATAAACTTACTATTTTCTTATTCTTAATATTTTGTTGTTTAATTTTATGTTCTTCAATAAAACTAATTACTGGAATCCCTCCATCTGGACGCCAAATAAAATCTGGGTTTGGGCAAACTGCTCTTATTGCTGATTCTTCACTAGAAACATATAGAAAGTCTTGTTTATTTGCTGCAACGAGTGGACGAAGTTTAATTCTATCATTTAAAGCATATAAAAATTGCCCGTTGCTGACGATTATACTAAAAGGTCCATTAAGCAAAGCACCCCCATAAACTATTCTTAACACTTTGGCTAGCTTCTTTTCTTCTTCTGGCATTTGCTCTATATATTCCCATAAAGGTGCTGCAAGGATTAAATTCAAAATTTCTATATTAATTTTTTTTCGTCTTACAAGTAAATCGAATAGATATATTATTACTTCAGTGTCTGTTAAAAGACTGCATTCATATCCAAAGCTTTCAACAAATCTTTTATTCCTTCCATAAGATGAAATTTCCCCATTATGCACCACAGACCAATTAAGCAAACCAAATGGATGAGCACCACCCCACCATCCTACACTATTTGTAGGAAACCTGCCATGTGCTGTCCAAATATATCCTTCATATTGATCTAATTTAAAATATGAGCCAATATCTTCAGGAAACCCTACACCTTTAAATATTCCCATATTTTTACCACTTGAAATAATATAAGAGCCAATTCTACTAGAATTAATTTTCATAACAAATTTAACTATAAAATCCTCTTCACTTTGTATGAATAAATTTTTTGTGTCTCTAATAGTTAAAAAATATCTATATACAGGCAGGGGATTTTTAATTGTTGGAACATTCTTTGTAGGAATTTCTTCGCCATAAATAATTTTAAAAACATTATTTAATTCTTCTTCAGTTTGCTTTCTAGCATACATATCGTCATAGATTATGTGGAAAGCCCAGTAATCAGAAAAATCATCATAAATTCCATAAGCAGCAAATCCACCGCCCAATCCATTAGAACGTTCATGCATTAATGAAATGCCTTCAATTATTTGACCGCCACTAAATCTTTTGCCGTTTTTATTAATAATTCCAAATACAGCACACCCTGATGAAACTTTAAAATCAGGCAAGTCAAATTTTTTATTATTTTTATTGTTTATTAAGATATCAATATCCTTGTATTCAGTTTCCATTTATTCTTCCAAAATTCTTAAAATTTTTTAAAATTTTAAAAACTAAAAAAGTAAATAAAAAAAGTAAAAAAAAATAAAAGAAGCCAAAAAACAGCTCTGTTATTAACGACAACAATGTCTTTTGGCTTCTTTACCGATAAAATATTTAATTAACTATTTTAATACGTATTAATAATTACTTATCTTTTTGTTTTTATATTTTTATTTATATTTTTATTCTTTATCCTTTTATATTTAGTTATATATGTTAAATCTTACTAAAAATAGTAATATAACGCAATAGTATAATAAAAGCAATACTTTTTAATAATTATTTACTCTATATTTCTCTTTTTTTCCTACATTTACTCTTTTTTAATAACATAACTGATAGCATCATAGCATATTTGGCTAACTTTAATGATTAATTTACTGTTTATGTTTATTTAATAATTAATCTACTGTTTATGTTTGCAAAACTTACTTTTATTAATTTCTTTTATGCTAGTTGCAATAATCATGCTAATTGCCATAATCATGCTAGTTGCTAAAATCATGTTAATGGCCATAATATATTTTTTTAGCCTCATCAAGGCTCATTGGTTTAAAATCACCAGCATGCCCAGCAGAACCAAAATCTATCATTTTTTGTTTAACAACTTCATAAACAGCTTGTCTAGCAGCTCCAAAATATGTACGAGGGTCAATCTCAGAAGGATTCTCTGCAAAGAACTTTCTAATAGCACCTGTTATTGCAAGTCTTCCATCTGTATCTACATTAATTTTCTTAACTCCTAATTTAATAGCCTCTTTAATAGATTCTATTGGTACACCCATTGTATGTTTTAACTGCCCACCATATTGGTTGATTATATCAATTAACTCACGTGGTACAGATGAAGAACCGTGCATAACTAACGGTGTATTTGGAGCCTTTGACCTTACAGCGCTTACAATATCAAGTGCAAGCTTAGGTTCAACCCTAAATTTATAAGCACCATGGCTTGTTCCAATAGCAAGCGCTAAAGCATCAACACCTGTTAATTTTATAAATTTTGCTGCCTCATCAGGGTCTGTAAGCTTTACCTTTCCTGAGCCAACTCCATCCTCAATTCCACCTAAAGTGCCTAGTTCACCCTCTACTGTTACTCCAAATTTATGAGCATATTCAACCACAGCTCTTGTTACTTCTACATTCTCATCAAAATTTGTTGGTGTTTTACCATCTTCCTTTAAAGAACCATCTATCATTACAGAAGTAAACCCTAGTTCTATTGCTAACTTACAAGTTTCAAGACTATTCCCATGATCAAGATGAAGTGCTATTGGAAGTTCGGGATTATCTTCAACAGCTGCAAGTGCCAAATGTTTTATATAGTAAAAATTAGTATATTTTAACGCACCCCGACTTGCCTGTATTATAACAGGTGAATTCACTTCTTTCGCAGCTTTCATTATTCCCTGAATCTGCTCCATATTATTAACATTAAAGGCTCCAACCCCATAACCTCCTTTTATAGCCTCATCAAGGATTTGTTTCATAGGTACAAATGGCATATTTTCCTCCTTATATTTTTTTCATTTCATAAGATAAAATAATTGCTTCAGCAACTTCTTTCATAGTTTTTCTATTGTTCATTGCAAATTTTTGGATTCTTTTAAATGCATCCTCTTCAGAAATTTTAAGTTCTCTCATAATTATACCTTTAGCTTTTTCAACAATTTTTCTTGTTTCAAGCTCCTCTTTTATAACCTGTGTTTCAACAACTAACCTATAATTCTCTATAACAATTGCTGCCTGATCAGCAACAGTAGACAAAATTTTTATTTCAGCATCAGTAAATTTATGTGGAGTTGAGGTATAAACATTTAAAACCCCGATGACTTTACCCTTTACATGCAGCGGCACTGAAAGCATTGAAACAAGCCCTTCTCTTAATGCAATTTCTTTATATTTGTAATTTTCATCTTCAAAGATATTTTCAACAGCGATTGGCCTGTTTTCTAATGCAACTTTACCTGCAATACCTTCCCCTATTTTTAATGGATTTTTATTAATATATTCTTTACTAATGCTTTGAGTAGCTTTTATTATCAGGCTTTCTTTTTTAGGGTCTAAAAGCATTAATGAACATATCTTAGAACTCATAACTTCAGCTGTGATAGTTACTATTAGCTTTAAGATATCATCAAGATACAAGTCTGAAGTTATCGCTTCACTAATTTTTAGTAAAGCTTCAATTATTTCATTGTTTGCAATATTTTCTTTTTTATAAATATTTTTATTTTGATTTATTTTAATAACAACTCCCTAAATAGATTTTCAAATATAATAATTTAACTTTAAAAACTAAAATATGATACAATATAAAATAAAATAATTCTATATTTATATTGATATCAATACTAAAATTATTAAAAATATAAAAAGCTATAAAATTCTGACTTTATCAATTTTATACCATTTGATAAAATAGCTGAAAAATTTTATTATTTTACTTAATATTTTGTTTTATTAAATTTTACTTTAATTTTATATTTAGCTTTTTTTGGCGCATTCGTCTAGTGGCCTAGGACATAGCCCTCTCACGGCTAAAACAGGGGTTCGAGTCCCCTATGCGCTACCAAATAATAATTACCAGTTATCTAATTATACAGTAGCCTAATTATACAGTAGTATAAATAATTAATATATGCACAAATATATACAAAAATAATAGATAGGTGATAAAAAATATGGGCAATAGAAAAAAAACTGATGAAGCAGGGATAAGAGGACTTCAAAGTATAAGTGATCTTGAGGCAGAAATTATGCATATAGTCTGGGATAAAAAAAATGTAACTGTAAGAGAAGTTCATGAAACAATACTTAAAAAAGAAATTTCAGAAAATAAGTCTAAATTTACTCCTTATACAACTTTGATGTCTACAATGAACTCCTTGGTTGAAAGAGGTTTTTTAAAGCAAGATAAAAGTAAAAGAAAACATGTCTACACTTATACTTTCGATAATAAAGAATTGACTAAAAAAATAATATTAACAGTTGCAGAAAAATTATTGCCTTAAATTTTTTAAGAAAGGAGAAAATTGAAAGAAGTTTTTTTAAAATCAAATAATTTTAAAAAAAATACAAATCATGTGATTATGAAACTTTTTACACTTATTACTCTTTTATCAATATCTTTTTTAATAATTGTCTTTCCAATATTATCATTTCCAAAAAAAATATATGCAGATTTAAGCTCAACAAATAATACAAAAAACATAAATTATACTGCGGTAAATGATTTTCTCACAAGATTTTATAAAACTTTTTTAAACAATAAACCTGATAGTGAAAACCTCAACAAATTAACTACTATTTTAATTAATAATAATGCTACATTTGCAGATATTATAAGAAACCACATTCTAATCAATGATTCAATTTTAGAAAAATCTTCAAATGAAATTTTCTTAACTAATTTATATAAAGCATTTTTTAATAGGAAACCTGACAGTGAAGGATATACTAAATGGCTGAATTTATTAAAAAATGGCACAAAAAGATATTATATTTTAGCTGAATTTATTAATTCTGCTGAGTTTAAATCAATATGTTATTATTATGGCATAAATCCAGGTTCATTAAATTTAACAAAAAATAAAGTATATTCCAGTAGCAAATCTTTGAGCAATCAATCTGTAACTCAAGATACAATCAATTCTAAGGTTAAATGTTCGGAAACTGAAAACTCTCTGGTTAGCATTATAAATAATTTTAGGTTTAAAAATGGAAAAAAACAACTGATTATAAATAGCACTTTATCAAATATAGCTAAATATAGAAGTCAAGATATGTTAAAAAGAAATTATTTTTCCCATACAACTCCTGAGGGTAAAAATATTTTTATTATATTAAATGAAAATGGTTATAACTGGCAAGCTGCAGGTGAAAATATTTTTAGATGCAATCCTATATCAAATGGAGATGCTAATGCAATTTTTAATGTTTGGATGTCTAGTACTACACATAAGAATAATATGTTAAGTGAAAACTTTACACAAGTAGGAGTATCTATAATAGATTTTAATAGTACTCGAATAGCTACAATGGTATTTTCAAATTAAATAAAAAACTTAGACACAATATCAAGATTACTAAGTATTTTTTCGATCCAGTTATTATCTTCTAGGAATAATACATGATGATTTTCGAACTCTTTTTTTGAAGGAAATCTAATTTCTCCTTTTTTTAAGTCTTCATATTTTGTAGGAGAAAGAATAAAAGACTCTAACTTTATATTTTTATTTTTAAGACCTTCTTCAATCTTTTTTATTGTAATAACATCTGAAGGATCATCTGACGTCAAAAAGCCTGCAAATTTTATTTTTTCATTGTTTAAACTCCTTGTATGTTCTAAGCCATGTGGATCAATAAAAATAATATATTGTTTATCCAAATCTCTTAACCACATAATAAAATCAGGGTAAAATCCATTCCATTGTAATTGAAAACCTATGCCAATTTTTGCAAGATTTCTTAATAGAAAAATCTCAATATTGGAAAATTTTTCTTTATTTGTCTTCAAATAATTTTTTAAACCTAAAACAAATTTTGCTTCACTTTCTACCAACCCCTCTGGTGAAATTTTATCTATTTTATTGCTTTTAAGTAATATTGGCACATAAAGATGTTTATCAAAATAAATTCTTGGCAAAGTTTTTTCATCATCCTGTTGTAACTTCTTTAAATCTTTTGCAAGTTTTTTTATCTTGTCTGCCAAATCTCTTTCTCTCTTATCTATCTTAATAATATATTTGTCTTGATTTTCTGATATAAAAAGAGGTAATTGTTTGTCAAATTGAACATATTCCAAATTTTCTAATTCAAAGAGTTTTGCATATTTCCTATAAAATATATCCAGATATTTTTTTATAACAAGAATTACAATGTTTTCAATTCTGGTTAAGTCTTTAAAGCCTTTTAACTCAAGAATTTCAGAAATAGCATAAATTCCATATCTATCAGATAAAAGTAAATTTTTCAGCATATCTTTGTCCCAAACTAAATTCCAGTAGCCCCTTAATATTTTAAACTCATAAACTTCTTGATAGATTCTTTCCCAATTAAGAAAATCAATAATATCTTCAGTTATTCTCTGCTGGGCAACTTCAGGATTAATATCATCTGTTTTAATTCCTTCTTTACCTTCCTTTCTTTCCTGAGCCAAATATATTGAAATTTTTGGGGTAAGATCTATTGTGACATAGATTCTTTTATCAATTTCTAATTTTAAAATCTCCTCTTCCTCAAAATTTATATCAGTTTTTTTAGTAAGTATATATAAACTTTCCCACTTATCCTTGTGTTGCAACTGAATAGGAATTTCAATGGTTTCAAACTCTACTTCCTCTTTTCTAATTGCATCTAAGAATTTATTTAGATAATCCGCTTTAATGCCATAAATATTTAGATTTTCTAAATACTTTACAGGCAAATTTTTGCCACTTCTTTTAAGCGTCATATTCTTCCCTTTTAATCTTATACCTCTTCCGAAAAGCTGTATAATTTGAGGACCTTGTGCCTTACCAATATTTAAAAGTCCCATTGATGAAACACGCCAAGTATCCCAACCTTCAATAAATTTTTTTGAACCAATTAAAATATTTATCTTTGAATTTTCTTTTTTTATATCATCAAATAAAGATGTAGAAATAGAATCCTGCAAAACTTGCAGCCCATTTTTTTCAAGCATTTTCTTAAAGCCGCTTACATCACCAATATTTATCACTCCAAAATAATTGTTTTCACTAACTGCTAATCCAAATTCACCCTCTGAACTTTTTAATTCATAAATTTTTAATTCACCTTTACCACCAAATAATTTTTTATATAAATCATCAATATTAAAACCACTATCTTTAAGGTACTTGAATCTACCTTCAAATATATCTGTGCCATTCTCAGTTTTAATTTCTGTTTTACAGTTTAAAATTTTACTTGCCCATTTATCTATTAAATGCCCGTTAATAATATTTTTTATAAATTCAACAATCTGAACTACATCTGACTGCTCTTCTTTTCCTGTAACTGTTGTCCCAACAAAAATCCAGAGTGGCTTTTCAATATTATATTCTTTTGCAAGGTTTTGGTTTTGATCATAAACAAGTATTTGCTCATAAAAAGATAGCAAATTACCTACAAACATTACTTCAGAAAATTCAGGAATTTTTTCAGCATTTTTAATATTTAAAACTATAAAATCTTTGCCATAGCCATCAAGGTAAAAATATTTGTATGAATAATCAAAAATAATAGATTTAGCATATTCTTCAAGTGTTTGTGAATTTTGTTCGCTCAATATCTGGCCAAATGTAGCACTATATTCAAATACAAAACCGTTTTCTGATAATTTATCTCTTAATATTGCCCATTTTTGTTCCTCTGATTTTCTACCTTTATGCCCTTCATCAACAAATACAAGATTTTTTCCTTCAAATGCATATACCGGTATAGTTAATCCACCGCCTTTTTTCTCCTCAACAAATTTTGTCATCTCTATTACTAAAATCTCTTTATCATTTTTTAAGCCATTATTAAGACTTCCACTATAAATTACTGATGGAATTCCACTCTTTTGCAATTCCTCAAAATGTTGTTTTGAAAGCCCCTCATTCGGAGTTATAAAAATGATATTATCAGGAGAAAAAAGATTGTAATTAAAAAATTGGTAATAGTTTATATGTGCAATTAAAGTTTTTCCTGAACCTGTTGCCATCCAGAAAGCAAACTTTCTTAAGTCTTTTTCAGTAAATTTATTTACAAGTTTAATATCCTGCTCATTATTATAATTTGTTAGAAAGTTATTTAGCTTATAAATAAATTCAAACTTTCTATTTTTAAGGTTGTCTAAAACTATCTCAGAAAAAAGAACTGCAAGATATTGAAAATATTTTAAAGAAACATAATCCCGCCTGTAATTTATGTTCTTTAAATAAGATTGGATATTTGTATCATATCTTAAAAGATCATCCTCTGAAATTTTAATGTTATCAAAAGATGACCTTAATATGTTTATAAAATGGCTTCTATTGTCACTATCAATACCAGATGGTGTATCTTTTAATTTTTCCTGCAAATCTCTAAAATCACTTGCACCTAAAAGTGAAATCAGATATTTGTTTAGGATTAGATATTTTTCAATGTTCATTTACTAAATCCTTTAGAACCTTTTTAATTGCAGGTCTTAATTTTGGTATTTCTTCTTTTACAACAAGACAAACATTTTCATGGTTGACAGTAAAATAAGCATGAATAATTTTGTCTCGCATACCAGCTATGTCTCTCCAGGGAATATATGGGTATTTGTTTCTTATAATTTCAGGTATATTTTTAGTTGCCTCCCCTATGATTTCAATACACCTTATAACTGCGTCACAAGTTTTTTTATCTTTAATAAATTCTTTAAATGTCAGACCTTTGGTATACTTTTCTGCTCTAATTCATATACTTGATAATATCATCTAAATAGAGTTGAATATTTCTTCTCATACAGGAATTGCCTCCTTTAAAATGTCCTGTTTTATCTCCTTTCGAATATTTCTTTTTGGAATAACATCAACTTTGATTCCAAGTAAATCAGAAAGATAATTTTCAAAAGAAATTATATGCAAGAGGCTTACAGGTCTTTCAAAATCAACCAAAATATCAATATCGCTTGTTTCTATTTGCTCCCCTCTTATATAAGAACCAAATATACTTATTTCTTTAATCTTATATCTTTCCTTAAGTATTTCTTTATTTATAGATATCAAATCTTTTATTTCATCAATAGTTTTCATAATTTCATCTTTCCATTAATTTTTTAAACTCTAGTTCAATATAACGAATCTCTGCTTGATATTCTCCAAGTTTTGGAGTTAAAATACTTTGTCCATTTATATAAACAACAGTAGGCCTCCATAGCTTAAGTTCTTTTGTTATAAATTCTTTATCTTTCTTAAAATCATCTTCATTCCAGCTATTCTCATATTCCCGCCAAATAATCGCTATGTCTTTTCCTTCTTTGTCACCAAGAATGAATAAGTATTTTCTCTTTATATCACTGTTAGTCAAATATGTATCAATTTCATGAGTTTTTATTTTTTTTACTTTTAGCCCAAGTAAATAATTAAATGTCTCAGGTATATCTATCACAATATCTTGCGGCTCTCCAACTTCTTCAATATTAACTTTGAGTTTATAAGCAAAAGGGTTTTGAAGTTTTTCTATGTTTAGTAGATACGGGCTTTCTCTTGTTTCATAATCGAGGAAGTATTTAATAAGATATTCGTCTTTGAATAATTCAAGTGCTTTCTGATTTTCATTAAGTTCAATATTGTCAAGCGTATCTTCGTATTGTTCTAAAATCTGGTATTTGAAAAAACCACCTGCAAGCTTTTCATTGTATTTTTCTTTTACATCCTTTTCTTTTGAAATTTGCGATTTATCATAATACAAAACTTTTTTCATCCTTGGCAAAATTACTGCCCAGAAATGTTCTCCCATCTCTA
>CAYLWJ010000159.1:0-1846 GCA_964387355.1 uncultured Actinomycetota bacterium
TTTTTTTATTTATATTTTATTTTTTTATTTAAATCTCAAAATTAAAATAAAAAATTAAAAAATACAGAAAAATTTTTTATAAATTTAACCAGATGTATATTAAATATTCTATAAAAATAGTTATAAAAATAATATAAACAATATAAACGATTGCATAATAATAAGCAATAAATAAGAAATATAGAAAATATGTATTGACAGAAAAACGTTTTTCTGTTATATATCTTTTAATAGTGGAAAATCAAAACTTATATAAAAATTTATAGGAATAATAATAAATTTAAAAATAATAATAAAACAAAATAGAAAAAGTAAATAACTTAAAATTTAAAAATTTTTAAAATTTCAATAACATAAATAAAAATTTGATTGCTAAGAATTAAAAAAATAAAAATTGGAAAGAAAAATAAAAAAAACGTCAATTAAAGACATTGCTAAAGAAGCAGGCGTTGCAATATCTACAGTATCTCATGTCATAAATAAAACAAAAAATGTATCAGAAATTACAAAAGACAAAGTACAAAATGCTATAAAAAAGCTTAATTACAGACCTAATATCATAGCTAGAAGTTTAAGAACAAAAAAAACAAGAACCATAGGAGTAATACTTCCTGATATCTCTCAGCCTTTTTTTGCACAAGTAGTCCGTGGTATAGAGCAAGTAGCTAGGAAAAGAAATTATACTCTTATAATGGCTTGCTCTTTTTATGATATCAAAGAGGAAGAAAGACAAATGAATACAATGATTGACCAATCAATAGATGGACTTATGTTCTTTTGTGGCTATGATTCATATGACCATATTAAAAAAGCATATGATTCTAATCTTCCGGTAGTTGTTTTAGATAGAGAAATTGAAGATAAAGAAATACCTTCTGTTTTAATTGATAATAAACTTGCAATGGAAAGTGCTGTTCAATACTTATATGATCATGGCCATAGAAAAATAGGATATCTTACTTTTCCTTATGATAGCCAAACAACAATTAGGAGAAGATATGAAGGATATTGTAGTGGTCTGAGAAAAAATAACTTAGAATACGATCCAGATATTGTGATTATTGACGATAAAATGCGACTTGCTGAACTTAAGGAGTCCTATAGTATTATTAAAAGGAAGGTTGAGGAAAATAAAATTGCAACAGCATATTGTTTTTTAGCTGATTTTTTAGCAATAGGAGCAATGCATGCTTTTAAAGAAATAGGCTTAAAAATTCCTGAGGATATATCAATTATTGGTTTTAATAATGAAATTATTTGTGAATTTGCTGATCCTCCACTTACTACTGTAAAACAACCTAAAAAGCTTATGGGAATGACTGCGGCTAATTTAATTATTGATATTATTGAGAATAAAGAAATAAAGAATAAAAATATCGTTTTGGAAACAAATATAGTTGAAAGAAAATCAGTTGCAAATCCTAAATAAAATATTATATCACTCAAATCAACTATAATCTATTCAGATTAATATTTAAATAATTTAAAAAATTTTATTATAAGGATGCTTTTATGAACTCAAGAGAAAAGTTTTTATCAGTAATGCGAATGAACGATGGGCATTACAAGGGAGTTGAAATTCCTAAAGTTGAGTTTGGGTATTGGGCAGGTACAATAAGACGCTGGTTTAATGAAGGCTTACCAATTAAGGAGCCAATCCCTGAAAAAATTTCTGATGGGATTGCTATAATGGCAAATAAAAATATATATTCTGAAATGGAAAAAGCTGGTGACGTTAATGTAGGACCTTTTTTTGGGTTAGATCAATATTTAACAAAATTTCCGGTAGATTATAGTCCGATGTTTAAAACTGAAGTTATAGATAAAACAGGCACTCACATAATAT
>CAYLWJ010000160.1:0-2139 GCA_964387355.1 uncultured Actinomycetota bacterium
TCTCCCATCTTGTCCAGGGTATTCTATTCATTCAAGAACACTAAAACACCCGTCATTATCAGTACTATCTGTCTTGTCATGAACATAATTTTAAACATAATTCTATCCAAACTGCTGGGTGCCGCCGGAATTGCCTTAGCCACATCCATAGTTATGATCTTAAGCTTCGGTCTTTATAATTTATTCCTAAAAAAATACCTCATTTCGTTTTCCCGTCGTTTAGCTCTCGAGACGGTCAAAATTATCCTTAGCGCAATTCCTATCGGATTAGTTTGCTATTTTTCGTTGCCCTATTTTCAAAATGCCATAGCCTCTACTCTTCATGGCTTTATCTCCCTGACCATAAAAATCGCAATAGTGGGCCTTGCTTCCGCAATCCCCTTCTTTGCCCTGAGCCACCTCTTCAAACTTGAATCATTCACCTTTCTTAAATCTTACGCCCTAAATTACCTTAAAAAATTCACCCAAAAATAAAAAAACTATTTTCCACCCTAACTCATGTTCGCTTATTAAGGCGGAAAAGTATAGGCATCCCCACCTTGCTATTAACTAAAGCTTTATCCTATTTAATATTTATATTATCTCATAAGCATATTTTATCAGCTTCTATATTAGCCTACTAACCACTCCGAGCCTTTTTAAATATAATATTGTAGATAGCCCTAAATAAGTAAATCAAATCCGTGGAAATAGGTTTCTTTTTCTTTCGCAAAAGATATTTTCTTTCAGATTCCAATATGTCTTCAAATGATCTAGGCATATCTGCATAATAAGGAGGAATTAATCCTGGCTTATATTGTATTCTTAACAATTTTAAATCTTTTGGATAGAGGTTAAAGTAATGCTGGCTTAGAGGACGAACTCCAATAAGGCTTATATCACCTCGCAACCAGTTGATAATCTGAGGTAATTCATCTATCCATAGCTTTCTTAATACCTTACCCCAGCCAGTTACACGAAAATCATTTTTTATTTTCCCGCTCTGATCTAAACGATTTTGCTTATATACGTACTCCTGCAAGTATTCTGAATAGGGATACATCGTTCTAAATTTATAAATATAAATAATCTCTCCATTTAATCCTATGCGTGGTAACTTTATTATAGGTGCATAAGAGGGGTTTTTATTAGCAGAGATGGTTTTCATTTTTTGGGCAATGAAATAGAGACGATTATCAATCTCTTGCTCGGCAATTATAGTAAAACCACAGAAATGCAACCTGCCAAATGCCTCAGCCTTAGAGAGGGCACGATTTTTGCCATCGGTCAGAGTAAAATAAATCTGCTTTAATAATGGCAGCTTAGGAAAAACTCTGCGAAATATAAAATCGAATAAATAAAGAATCTGAGCCAAATAATTTGGCATCTTCTGGAAATAAATTTTTCTTTGCTGTTCTATTGTTTCAAGATTACCGACAATATAGCCCCCTGGAATTATTTTCTCATATAAATTGATTAAATACCGATTCAACCAGCGAAAATCATTGAGCCTATGGAGGTTAATAAAAAGTGAAAGAGATTCCGGCTTAATGTGCTGAATATTATAAAAGGTTCGTGTATCAAGAACAATTAAACTATTTTCATCAATAATATTTAAATCAACATTTAAGGCAACAAAATTATATAATTTTGGATATCCCACCAGATAATTATTTTTTAAAAGGTTATTAATAGACCCATTATTTGTTTGATAATTTCTTATATTAATAGCTACCTGATCTACAAAGTTTTTTATTTCACTTAAGGACTCTAAATCTCTTTCATTCTCATTTAAAATAAAACCTATTGAAAAAAATAAAACTTCTAATATGCCAAATATAAATATTGTACCATATAACTCGAGCCTAGATAGGTTATGGTACTTAAACATGTAGATAAATAAAGATAGGCACATAATCATTAAAATCAATGATTTTATAAACGGAGATATATAATACCAGAATGTTTTCCTGCTACCAGCTGTAGAATGCTTTTTTGTTATTAATGAAGTAAAAAACCATATTGCGATAATTATATAGACAATAAGCAAATAATCATTTGAAAATATTATTCTGCCGTGCCGGATAAAATTGACAATCATAAAACTTAATGAGAGCAAAAAACCATCAATAAGTATTCTCATTAAGGAGATATTTCTAT
>CAYLWJ010000161.1:0-20930 GCA_964387355.1 uncultured Actinomycetota bacterium
TTTACTACTTCTTATTTTCCTATTAACCTTTAAATTAATATTTAACCTATTATTCTATTATCTTAGTAATACTTCCTGCACCTATTGTTCTTCCACCTTCACGAATAGCAAATCTTAGTCCTTCTTCCATTGCAATAGGGGTTATAAGTTTTACTTCCATTTCTGTGTTGTCTCCTGGCATTACCATTTCTACACCTTCTGGAAGTGTTACATTTCCTGTTACATCTGTTGTTCTAAAGTAAAACTGTGGTCTGTATCCTGTAAAAAATGGGGTATGCCTTCCACCTTCTTCTTTTGATAAAACGTATACTTGTGCTTTAAATTGAGAGTGTGGAGTAATTGAGCCTGGCTTTGCTACAACTTGACCACGCTCTACTTCATCTTTTGTTACTCCACGAAGAAGAAGACCAACATTGTCTCCTGCTACACCTTCATCTAGAAGTTTTCTAAACATTTCTATGCCTGTTACTACTGTTTTTAGTATTTTAGGCTTAATTCCTATTACTTCTACGTTTTCACCTACTGTAATTTTTCCTCTTTCTATTCTACCTGTTACTACTGTTCCTCTACCTGTTATTGAAAATATATCTTCTATTGGCATTAAGAAAGGCTTGTCTATGTCTCTTTGTGGAGTTGGGATATATGAGTCTACAGCTTTCATTAGCTCTAGTATTGAGCTGCAGGCTTTGCATTCTTCTTTACCACAGCCACAGTTCATGGCTTGAAGAGCTGAGCCTTTTACTATTGGTATTTCATCTCCTGGAAATTCATATTCAGATAAAAGCTCTCTTACTTCAAGTTCAACTAGTTCTATTAGTTCAGGGTCATCTACCATGTCTACTTTGTTTAGAAATACTACTATGTATGGAACACCTACTTGACGAGCTAAAAGGATGTGTTCTCTTGTTTGAGGCATTGGACCATCTGCTGCTGATACTACAAGTATTGCACCATCCATTTGAGCTGCACCTGTTATCATGTTTTTAACGTAATCTGCATGGCCTGGGCAGTCTACGTGTGCATAGTGACGGTTTTCTGTTTCATACTCAACATGAGCTATTGCTATGGTTATACCACGTTCTCTTTCTTCTGGTGCATTGTCTATGGAGTCAAAGCTACGTGGCTCTACATTTAGCCCTTTTGATCTTAGACAGTATGTAATAGCTGATGTCAGAGTTGTTTTTCCATGGTCCACATGACCTATGGTACCAATGTTTATGTGTGGTTTTGTTCTTTCAAATTTTTGTTTTGCTGCCATAATATATTTCCTTTCTCATATATTTTTTTATGTATTCTTATTTTTGTTTATAATATTTTATTTATAATATCTTTTGTTTGTTAAATTTTTAATCTATTAAATCAAATCTATTAAATTTATTTAATTTATTTAATTTATTTAATTTAAATTTATTAAATTTCTTATTATTAAATTATTATTTAGTTTATTAAATTTTCCATTAAATTTATTTTAAAAATTAAATAGCAAACTAAACAGCTATTGAACCTTTTACCCGCTTTAAAATTTCATTTCCTACATTATCAGGAACAGGCTCATATTTTTTAAACTGCATAGTAAATGTAGCCCTTCCTTGAGTTTTAGATCTTAAATCTGTTGCATAACCAAACATTGTTGCTAGAGGCACTTCAGCCTTTACTATACGCATATTATGCCTTAAATCAACTGAAAATATTTTTCCTCTTCTTGCGTTTAAATCTCCAATTACCTCTCCCATAAACTCATCAGGAACAACAACTTCTACATCCATAATTGGCTCAAGTAAAATAGGGGCACCTTTCAACATAGCTTCTCTTAAAGCTTTACTGCCTGCTATTCTAAACGCTAAATCTGATGAATCAACTTCATGATAAGAACCATCAAGAAGTACTGCTTTTATATCTACAACTGGATATCCAGCTAGTTCACCACTTTGCATAGCATCAATAATTCCCATTTCAATTGGCTTAATATATTCTTTAGGTATTACGCCACCTTTTGTCTTGTCTATAAATTCAAAACCTTTACCAAACTCATTAGGATAAAAATGTATAATTACATGACCATACTGACCTTTACCACCGCTTTGCCTTACATATTTTCCTTCAACTTCTACATCTCTTGTTATTGTTTCTCTGTAAGAAACTTGAGGCTTGCCTACATTTGCATCCACTTTAAACTCCCTAAGAAGCCTGTCAACAATTATTTCAAGGTGCAATTCACCCATACCTGAAATTATAGTTTGCCCAGTCTCACTATCTATACTAACTTTAAAAGTAGGGTCTTCTTCAGCAATTTTATTTAAAGCAATTGAAAGCTTATCTTGATCAGCTTTTGTTTTAGGTTCAATTGCAATGGAAATAACAGGCTCAGGAAAACTAATAGCTTCATATTTTATAGGCTTTGAAATAGAACAAATTGTATCTCCTGTTTTAACATCTTTTAATCCAACAACAGCAACTATATCTCCACAATAAGCCTGGTCTATTTCCATTCTGTTATTAGCATGCATTTCAAGAATTTTTGAAATTCTTTCTTTTCTATCATTTGTGGTATTTAAAACTTGCATCCCATTTTTTAAAGTACCTGAATAAATCCTTAGAAAACAAAGTCTGCCTACAAAAGGATCAGACATTATTTTAAAAATTAGCCCTGAAAAAGCCTCATCATCACTAACTTTTCTTACCTCTTCCTTACCTGTTACTGGGTTTAAGCCCTTTGGTGGAGCAATATCTAATGGTGATGGCAAGTAGTTAATAACTGCATCTAAAAGCAACTGAACACCTTTGTTCTTAAAAGAAGCACCACATAAAACAGGAACAGCTTTTACACCTATAGTAACTTCTCTAATTGCTGAAATTAATTCTTCTTTTGTTATTTCTACATTCTCAATATATTTATTTAAAATATCATCATTGAAATTTGCAATATTTTCTATTAATTCCTGTCTGTATTTATTAGCAACACTAACCATGTCCAAAGGTATATCAGTATATTTATATTTCAAACCCATTACATCTTCATAAATAACAGCTTTCATTTCTACTAAGTCTATTATACCTGTAAATTTATCCTCTTTGCCTATTGGAATTTGTATTGGGATTGGTATTACATTTAATTTAGTTCTAATCATCTCAACTACATAGAAAAAGTCTGCACCGCTCCTATCCATTTTATTTACAAATGCAATCCTTGGAATATTGTATCTGGTTGCTTGATTCCAAACTGTCTCAGATTGAGGCTCAACTCCTCCAACTGCACAAAAAATTGCAATTAATCCATCAAGGACACGTAAAGACCTCTCAACTTCAACTGTAAAATCTACATGCCCAGGAGTGTCAATTATATTAATTCTATGGTCTTTCCAATAGCAAGAAGTAGCTGCTGACGTAATAGTAATTCCACGCTCTTGCTCTTGAACCATCCAGTCCATTACCGCAGCGCCGTCATCTACTTCACCAATCTTATAAGTTTTCCCAGTATAATACAGAATACGCTCAGTGGTGGTTGTTTTACCAGCATCTATATGAGCAGCTATTCCTATATTTCTAGTATTTTGTAATTTTACTTCTCTTGCCATTTTAAAAACCTACTTGCATAAAAAGCATAAAAAATAAAACATCAAATATAGCATCAAACATACAACATAAAAGCAATCTGGCCATATTTAAGTCAAATAAATAAGCAAATTTGAATTAGGGCTTAAATTAAGCTACAAGCCTTAAATTAAGCCTCTTGCCAAGACGCTAAATTTTACACTTTTTTTATAAAAAATCAATTATTTTTGCAACTGCAATAATAAAACAGCTTTGTGAGCTCTTTTCTGCAGCGCTTTTTGTGGGTTACCACCTATAATGAGCAAAAGCTTTATTTGCTTCTGCCATTTTATGTAAGTCTTCTTTTTTCTTTACACTGCTGCCAGTATTGCTTGCTGCATCTAAAATTTCACCAGCTAGTCTTGCAGCCATTGTCTTTTCTCTTCTTTTTCTTGCAAAGCCAATTATCCATCTAAGAGCTAATGTATTTGCTCTCTCTGCTGATACTTCAACTGGAACCTGATAAGTTGCCCCTCCAACTCTTCTTGACTTAACTTCAAGTACAGGTCTTACATTATCAAGGCACTTTTCTAAAATATCAATAGGGTTTTCTTTTGTTTTTTCTTCTAATATATTTAAACTATCATAAACTATTTTTTCAGCAATGCTTTTTTTACCCCTCCATAAAATTTTATTAATAAATTGTGTTACAATTTCACTTTTATATATTGGATCAGGTTCAATTTTTCTTTTAGGAGGTCTTCCTCTTCTTGCCATTATAAACTACTCCTTAACTTTTCCTTAACTTTTATTTTGACTCTTTAGGTCTTTTAGCACCATACCTAGACCTTGCTGACTTTCTATTCTCAACACCGGCAGTATCAAGCGAACCTCTAACCACTTTATACCTAACGCCAGGTAAGTCTTTTACTCTACCACCTCTTACTAAAACTATAGAGTGCTCTTGCAAATTATGCCCAATTCCAGGGATATAAGCTGTAACTTCAACACCATTTGACAACCTAACTCTTGCAACTTTTCTTAGTGCAGAGTTTGGTTTTTTAGGCGTTGTTGTATAAACTCTTACACAAACTCCTCTTTTAAGAGGGTTGCCCTGCAATGCAGGTGTTTTCTTTTTCTTTACTACCTTACTTCTTCCTTTTCTAACTAACTGGTTTATAGTAGGCATTTTTAACTTTTTCCTTCTCTAATTTTTACACTTTTTCAGACACGAACAAAAAGATTACCATTATCAAAATAAAAAGTCAACAAAAAAATATGTAAGAATTTAAATATTTATTTCTAAATCCTGCTTTTCATCATCTTTTGTTTCTGTGAAAAACTCAATCTCTTCTTTTTTTTCTTCTTGAAATCCCGGATAAACAAGCTGTATATCTCTATATCTTTTCATACCTGTCCCAGCAGGAATAGATTTACCTATAATAACATTTTCTTTTAAGCCCATTAAATAGTCAATTTTATTTTCCAGTGCAGCATCAGTTAAAACTTTAGTTGTTTCTTGGAAAGAAGCCGCAGCTAAAAAGCTATCCGTAGCAAGCGAAGCCTTAGTAATACCCATTAGATTTTGCTTTGCTGTAGCAGGGTTCTTGCCTTCAGCAATAAGCTTTTTATTTTCTTTTTCAAAAATAAGTCTGTCAACAAGCTGACCTGGTAAAAATGGACTGTCCCCTGAGTCTATAATGGTAACTCTTTTTAACATCTGCCTAACAATTATTTCGATATGCTTGTCATTAATATCAACGCCCTGAGACTTATAAACATCTTGTATTTCTTTAACTAAATATTGTTCGCAAGCCTTAATACCATTGATTTTTAAAATATCGTGTGGGTTTCTAATTCCTTCAGTTAACTGATCTCCAGCATTAACATATGAGTTGTTATTAACTCTTATTTTTGTTCTATTTGGAACCTGGTAAGTTTTTTCAATATCCATTTCATCGTTTACTATGGTAATCATTTTAAACTTTGGATCAACATCTTCTATTGTAACCTTTCCAGATATCTCCGCTATGTGAGCGTGCTCTTTTGGTCTTCTTGCTTCAAAAAGTTCTACTACTCTTGGCAAACCGCTGGTTATATCTATACCCTCAAATGTTTTTTCATGCTTGTGAACGTGAGTTTTTCTCTTTGCAGTAAGGATTATTTTCGCAAATACCTGCCCTTCATCAACTTTTATACATTTATTTATCTGCAAAACTTCACCTTTGGGGAAAATAACATCAACAATGCCACCATTGTCCATTTTTATCTGAAAAGTTAATCTGCCATTTATATGCTCAATATTTCTTTCAAGAATCTGGTCTGTATCATCTTCAGTAAAATCTTCTTTGGTTAGATTAATTTGAGACAGCAATTCTTTCTTAAGAACTATCTTTCCTTTAACAGGCGCTTTGATTGATCTTTGAATAACTGTACTTGCGATTCCACCAGTGTGGAAGGTACGCATTGTAAGCTGAGTTCCCGGCTCACCAATTGACTGTGCAGCAATTATACCTACAGCTTCACCAATACCAACAATTTTACCAGTGGCAAGATCCCTTCCATAACATTTCTGGCAAACTCCGATTTCAGATTCACATGTTAAAGGAGACCTAACTTTTACACTTTCTATATTTGCAAGAATTAACCTTTGTAAATCCTTCTCTTTTATTTCTTCGCCTTTTTTCAATATGTTTTTCTTTGCTTTAGAGTCTATAACATCCTCAGCACAAATTCTTCCTATTAAATTAACATTTGGCTCTCCTTCAAGTGTTAATACATATAAATTTATCCCATCTTCTGTGCCACAGTCAGAAATTCTAATGATTGTATCTTGGGCAACATCTACAAGTCTTCTTGTAAGATAGCCAGAGTCTGCTGTTCTTAAAGCTGTATCTGCAAGACCTTGCCTTGCCCCATGGGTTGAAATGAAGTATTCAAGAACAGTTAAACCTTCCCTAAAGTTAGATTTTATAGGCCTGTCCATAATATCACCACGAGCATTTGCAACAAGACCTCTCATACCAGCTAATTGACGAAGCTGTTTAATATTTCCTCTAGCACCAGAGGTTGCCATCATATATACTGAGTTAAATTTATCAAAATTTTTTTCCATTGCATCAGCAACATCTTCACTTGCTTGAGACCATATCTGAATTACTCTCTGGTGTCTTTCATCATCATTCATAAGTCCTTCTCTGTAATATTCTTCTATCTTTTCAATCTTTTTTTCTACATTCTCAAGAATCCTGTATTTTTCTTCAGGAATATCAATATCGTCAATGCCAATAGTAAGCCCAGATTTTGTAGCATATCTAAAGCCTGTCTCTTTAATATTATCTAAAATATCTGCTACTACTGACATCTGATATTTAGAAATACAATCTGAAATTATTGCTATCAAGTTTTTCTTATTTATTTCTTTATTTACAAATTCATAGTCATCAGGCAGTGCCTTATTAAAAATTATTCTTCCAACAGTAGTTTCAATAATTTCACCATTAAGCTTTACTTTTATAAAATCGTGAAGTGATATAATTCCATAATCATAATCTCTTAAAACATCATCAGTATCATTATATAAAACTTGCTTTCTTACAGCATCTGGTCTTTCAGAAGTTAAGTAGTAAAGACCTAAAACCATATCCTGTGAAGGAATAGTTACAGGCTGGCCACTAGCAGGCGAAAGTATGTTATTTGCGGAAAGCATTAGTATTAATGCTTCTGCCTTTGCTTCATTTGACAAAGGAACATGAACAGCCATCTGGTCACCATCAAAGTCTGCATTAAATGGCGGGCAAACAAGTGGGTGAATTTGTATAGCTTTGCCCTCAACAAGTATTGGTAAAAAAGCCTGTATGCCAAGCCTATGCAAAGTTGGTGCTCTGTTTAACAAAACAGGGTGATTTTTAATAACCTGCTCTAAAACATCATAGACTTCATCACTTCCTCTTTCAACCATCGCTTTTGCATTTTTTATGTTTTGAGCAAGTCCTTTTTCAACAAGTTCTTTCATTACAAAAGGCTTAAATAATTCTAAGGCAATCATCTTTGGCAAACCACACTGCCAAAGTTTAATTTTAGGATTTACAACTATTACAGAACGGCCTGAATAATCAACTCTTTTTCCTAAAAGGTTTTGTCTAAACCTCCCTTGCTTGCCTTTAAGCATATCAGACAGAGATTTCAGTGGTCTGTTTCCTGCACCAAGAACAGCTCTTCCTCTTCTTCCATTATCAAAAAGTGAATCAACAGCCTCTTGTAGCATTCTTTTTTCATTATTTATAATAATTTCAGGAGCATTTAGCTCTAAGAGTTTTTTTAACCTGTTATTTCTATTTATAACTCTTCTATATAAATCATTTAAATCAGAAGTAGCAAATCTACCTCCATCTAACTGAACCATAGGCCTTAAGTCTGGTGGGATTACTGGTAAAACTTCTAATATCATATACTCAGGCTTATTTTGTGAATTTTGAAAAACTGATAATATTTTTAACCTTTTAACTGCTTTTGACCGTTTCTGACCTTTAGAATCTAAAATTGTTGCTTTTAGCTGCTCAATTTCTTTATTTATATCAATGTTTTTTAGAATATCCCTTATAGCCTCAGCACCCATTCCGCCATTAAAATAATCTTTATAGATTTCTCTCATTTTTTTAAAAAGAGCTTCATCAGTAACAAGCATTTTTTCTTCAATGTTTAAGAAAAATGTATAAGCTCTGTCAATGAGGTCTATCTCCTCTTTAAATATATCCTTTTCCTCTTCAATCATCTTTTCAGCTTCTTTTACAATTTTAGCTATCTTAGCCTCTAAATCCTTTTCAGAGTTTATTTCTTCATCTTCAATTGCTTCAATTTCTCTTAAGTCCTCTCCATCTTTGTATCTTTTTAAAATATCTTCTTTGTTTTCTTGTATTTCAGCAAGTCTAGCTTCATGAAGTTCCTTTGCTTTTTCTTTTGCTTCTTCCGTTAATTTTTTAATCTTATCTTTGTCTTGTTTTATTGCTTCTTTATTTACATAAGTAATAATATAGGAATCAAAATATAAAACCTTTTCTAAATCACGAGGACTTATATCTAAAACATAGCCAAGTCTTGAAGGAACACCTTTAAAAAACCAAATATGAGAAACAGGAGCAGCAAGATTAATATGTCCCATTCTCTCTCTTCTAACACTTGACCTTGTTACTTCTACTCCACATCTTTCACAAATAATACCTTTAAATCTTACTCTTTTATATTTGCCGCAATAGCACTCCCAATCTTTTGTTGGACCAAAAATTCTTTCACAAAAAAGTCCATCCTTTTCAGGTTTTAATGTCCTGTAGTTTATTGTTTCAGGCTTTTTAACCTCACCATTTGACCAAGACCTTATTTTTTCTGGTGAGGCAAGACCTATTCTTATTGCATCAAAATTATTTACATCTATATTTATTGCCATTTAAGTTCCCCCAAAAAATTAAATTGTTAAACTAAATTAAACTTAATTAAATTAAACTTAATAAATTAAATTTTTACATTATAAATTTTTTAAATTGTTAAATTTTTAAAATTGTTAAATTACTTAACTTTGTTAATAATTATTTAATTTTGTTAATATTTTTAAATTTTGCTAATCTTTTATATCAAAATCATCAACTACCGTAGTTTTATCAAACAAATCAGAATCCTCATCGCCATAGTAATCCTCATCCTCATCTTCCTCTTCTTGTTCCTCTTCTTCTTGTTCAATTCCTAAATCAGCTACTTCCGGTCCAATTAAATCTATGCCAAGCTCTTCAACTGTTTTCATTATCTCATCATGTTCTGTTTCTACTTTAACTTCTTTTCCTTCTTCAGACAAAACTTCAACATCTAATGCTAAGCTTTGCATCTCTTTAACAAGCACTTTAAATGACTCTGGAATACCTGGTTTTTCAATATTTTCACCTTTAACAATAGATTCGTAGGTTTTAACTCGTCCTACAACATCATCCGATTTTATTGTAAGCATTTCCTGCAAAGCATAAGCTGCCCCATAAGCTTCTAAAGCCCATACTTCCATTTCTCCAAAACGCTGACCTCCAAATTGTGCTTTACCACCTAAAGGCTGCTGGGTAACAAGAGAATAAGGACCAGTTGACCTTGCATGAATTTTATCATCTACAAGATGAAGAAGTTTCATTACATAAGCATAGCCCACTGATATTTTATCGGAAATCTTTTCACCGCTTAAACCATCATAAAGAGTAGTTTTACCATCATTAGGTAGACCTGCCTTTGATAGTATCTCTATTAAATCTTTTTCAGTAGCACCATCAAAAATAGGGCAAGCACAGTAAACCGAACCATCTTCAGCTCTAACAACATCTTTGCCATCCCAGCCCTTTTTTGCTGCCCAACCTAGATGAGCTTCAAAAATTTGTCCAACATTCATACGCGAAGGAACACCTAGTGGGTTAAATATAATGTCTACTGGCGTTCCATCTTCCAAGTAAGGCATATCTTCTTCTGGAAGTATAACTGAAATAATACCTTTATTTCCGTGTCTTCCGGCTAATTTATCTCCTACTGAAATTTTTCTCTTTTTAGCAATAAAAACACGAACCAGCTCATTAACACCAGGAGCTAAATCACTTCCTTCTTTTCTTGAAAATACCTGAACATCTATTACTATTCCTTCTTCTCCGTGTGGAACCTTTAAAGAGCTATCTCTTACCTCTCGCGCTTTTTCACCAAAAATAGCCCTCAGCAACTTCTCTTCAGCAGTTAATTCCGTCTCACCTTTTGGAGTAATTTTCCCAACTAAAAATATCACCAGGCTTAACATAAGCACCAATTCTAATAATGCCTCTTTCATCAAGATTTTTAAGCATTTCTTCACTGACATTAGGAATATCTCTTGTTATCTCTTCTGGGCCTAATTTAGTTTGTCTTGCCTCAACTTCCTGTTTTGAAATATGTATTGATGATAAAATATCTTCTTTAACTAACCTTTCAGAAATAATAATAGCATCTTCATAGTTATAACCTTCCCAGGGCATATAAGCAACAAATAAATTTCTACCTAGAGCAAGTTCACCGCCCTGAGTTGCAGCCCCATCTGCCAAAACATCACCAGCTTTAACCCTTTGACCCTCATCAACAATAGGCCTTTGATTTATACAAGTACCTTGATTTGAACGTTTAAATTTATATAAATTATGTCTTTTAACTCCATCTTGGCCATCATATTTCACATCTATATAGTCAGCACAAACTTTTACAACAGTGCCATCCCCTTCTGCAAGTACAATGTGCCCACTATCACGTGCTACTTTCTTTTCCATACCAGTTCCAACAAGGGGTGCTTCTGGTGAAATTAAAGGAACAGCTTGCCTCTGCATATTAGAACCCATTAAAGCTCTATTTGCATCATCATGCTCTAAAAATGGTATAAGAGAAGTTGCCGCACTGAATATTTGTTTTGGTGAAACATCCATATAATCAATCATTTGTGGTTCAGCAGTAATAACTTCACCACCCGCTGTACACAAAATTTTCTTTTCTAAAAACTCACCTTTCTCATTAATATTAGCTGTTGCTTGTGCAATAATATAGTTTTCTTCCTTATCAGCAGACAAGTATTCAACCTCATCTGTAACCCTGCCATTTTTTACTTTTCTATATGGAGTTTCAATAAAACCATATTCATTTAATCTTGCATAAGTAGCAAGAGAGCCAATAAGTCCAATATTTGGACCTTCAGGCGTTTCAATTGGACACATTCTCCCATAGTGTGAAGAGTGCACATCCCTAACTTCAAAACCAGCTCTTTCTCTGCTTAAGCCACCTGGGCCAAGCGCAGAAAGTCTTCGCTTATGCGTAATTTCTGCCAAGGGATTTGTCTGGTCTAAAAACTGTGAAAGCTGACCACTACCAAAAAATTCTTTTAATGAGGCCACAAGCGGTCTAATATTTATTAATGAACGAGGTGTTATGGTCTCGGCTTCTTGTGTAGTCATTCTTTCTTTAACAACTCGCTCAAGCCTTGCAAGCCCTATTCTTACCTGATTTTGTATTAACTCACCTATATTTTTAACTCGTCTATTTCCAAAATGGTCTATATCGTCAATTTCACCAATATTATTCATTAATTGAACTAAATATTTTACAATAAGGAAAATATCTCTAGCAGATAAAATCATAGGATTAGAAGCATCAATTTTTATCTTTCTATTTATCTCGTTTAACCTTTCTTCTATTTTATCTTCAAGAGTCTCTTCTAATTTTTGGTTTAATTTGTATCTCCCAACTCTACCTAAATCATATCTTTTTGGATCAAAAAACATGCCATAAATTAAATTTCTTGCACTGTCAATTGTAGGAGGTTCTCCAGGCCTTAATTTCTTATAAATCTCAATTAAAGCTTCATCTTCTGTCTCTGTAATATCTTTTTCTAAAGTATTTTTAATACAGTCAACCTTATCAAAAGGAGCAAATAAAGAAAGAAGCTCTTCATTATTGCCAAAACCAATTGATTTTAAAAATATCGTCATTAAAAATTTTCTTTTTCTATCAATTCTTACATAGCCAACATTTTTCTTATCAGTTTCAAACTCAATCCATGAGCCTCTTGATGGAATTACTTTACAAAGATAAATTTCCTTTTCAGACTTTTTATCAATATCTGAATCATAATAAACACCAGGAGACCTAACAAGCTGAGAAACAAGAACTCTTTCTGTTCCGTTAATAATAAAAGTCCCCTTGTCAGTCATCATTGGAATATCGCCTAAGAAAACTTCCTGTTCTTTTTTCTCACCTGTTTCTTTATTAATAAAAGTAGTTATAACTTTTAAAGGCGCCTGATAAGTCAAATCCTTCATTTTACATTCATCAGGACTTGCGTTAATTTCTCCAAAGCTATAACTTCCAAAAGAAAGCGACATAGTGCCTGTAAAGTCCTCAATAGGAGAGATATCCTGAAGCGCCTCTTTTAATCCTTCATTTAAAAACCACTCAAAAGATTTTCTTTGAATATCAAGAAGATGTGGTATCTCCATAATCTTTTTTATCTTGCCGAAATTATACCTTTGAATTTTTTTTGTTTTTTGCATTAAAATCATTCTCCCTTATAAAAAATATAAATATCTATAAATTATCTATAAATTATCAATAAAAAAATTGAAAATATACCTATACCTAAATATACCTATAAATTAAGATTATACATTTTAAATAAACCCTATTGTTAAACTAATCGTTTGTAATATACCCTTAAATAAATTAAGATTACATAGTTTAAATAAACATTTTAAGCAAAAAATAAGCACAGTTTTACTGCATAGTTTAATACTTCTTGTCAACTTATAAAATAATAAAAGCTCAGTTTATATCTCAGTTAATAGCTCATTTTATAATAAAAGCTCAGTTTAAAAAACTGGCAAATGCAGAAATAAGAATTATTGGAAAACTGACGATGAAGTAGTATAACATTTCAAAAATAAATGTCAAGAAAAATTTTCTATAGATAATGTCAAGCTTTTTGTGTTTTGCTAAAGGCTTAGGGCATATGGTATATATATTGTTAAAATTAAATTAGATAAAAAATATTTTACTTAAATTTTTATAAAATTTTATTTTTATAATGTTTCCAGATTATTTTCAATAGATAAAAAAGCCCGGAAAGTAAAAATAGGGCAAAAATTAAAGATGAATAGATAGTATTTACAATCAAGAGCGAATTAAATTTTTATAAAATAAATCTATTTCTATTTTACACATACTTATTAACTAAATGCATCACGAAGCAAAATGCTTTGAAGGTCAAATGCTTTTCGTGGATTTTTACTATCTTTCATAAGAGAAATTTCCTGGGCAATTAATCTTGCAATATTTAATATGTGTGCATCCCGTTTCTTTGATTCTGAAATATAAAGTGGGTGATCTCTGTTTATATATATTACATTGTTTTCTGAAAAAGATTCAGGTCCATCAGGCCCAAAATGATCAAGGCAGCAAATAATTGCATGAGCTCCCATTTTTATTTTCCTAACTACAGCATTTGGTGTTAAAAGATTTACCTTCGGTTTAGACTTGCCTTTTTTCTTTTCTTTTTTTATCTTACCTTGTTTTATATCAATGGACTTTATTTTTAAACCTTCTTTCTCTTTCATAACAACTGCACTCTCACCAACTGCACTTGTTCCATCAGAAATTGGAGCCTGGCCAAATGGTGAAAGATCTGGATGAACAAGCAATGACTTTTGTATCCTTTCCAGTGCTTCCCTTACTGCTCTTCCAGTGGCAATATTTTCTCTTTTATTTGAAAGCTGACCCAGCACGCTCTTTACTTCTGACATTACTCTTGTCATTGCCTCAATAAATGATTTATATTCTTCAGTATCAATTATAAAACCACTTCTATCACTTGTAATTTTTAAAAAATCAGCATTAACTTCTCCTTTTATTCTTGCAATATCTTTGCCCCATGATTCCATTCCAAACATTTCCCTTTTAATTGTTACTCCTTTTACTTTGCATTCAATTCCAAGATTTGTGGTAGAAGCAGATGAAAGAGGCAAAATGATTATTTGGCCATCTATCACGCCAAACTTTGTAGCTTCCATAAAGGGTATCCTATGGCCAGTAAGTTTTGGGGATTCAACCTTTACACCGTTTACAAAAACATTAAAATTAGGGGCATTAAGTGGTATACTTTCAACTAGTCTTCTTCTAACTTCATCAGGGTCAAACTTTTTAGTAAGTTTTTCAAGCACAACAGTTGTGCCATTTGTTTTTCTTCCATCAGGAGGATTTATTTCAATTGGTATTTCCCATTTCTTTTTTTTCTTCTGCCATGTATTTTTATCAAAAGTTACAATAGCTGAAAAATCATCTTTTTTTGTGATAACTTTGAAAACATCACATGCTGAAAGGGAAGCAAATTTACCAATTCCAAACTGACCAATAAGATCTCGGTTGTAAATCTTTGATTTTTGCTGCTGCCTTTTAAGAGGTGAACCAATGCTAAAATACTGCTTCAACCCTTCAAGGTCCATTCCTATACCATTATCTTCTACTGAAATTGACTCTTCAGATATAGTGACAGAAACTCGCGTAGCATCTGCATCGTATCCATTGTTTACAAGCTCACGTATAAGTTCAATACTTTCGCTATAAAGCTGCTCGCCAATTGTTATAAGATGGCTCTTATCTACTACTACAGGTAAAGTATAAATTTGTTTTTCATCATGCATTCTAAATAAATAAAAATATGTTAATGAATAAATGAATAATGGACTTATTTATTAAATTAAAAACCTTTAAAAAATTCAATTATAAAGTTTACCACTTCTAAAATTAAAAAATTCATTCTGCACAGTATATTGAAAGTTGAAAGATTTAAAAGAAATACCAAGTATTGACAATTTAGTCTAAACAATTATTCTTGGTTATAATATTTGGCTAAATTCCTATAATAATTTTCATGACTTCCAATCATAATAAGATTTAAAACATCATTATCAAATTCATGAGCTAAAAGATATAGCTGTTTTTCGATAAGAAATTCATAGACTCGCACACCTTTTAAAATACCTTTTTTTCCTGGCCAATTGACGGATTTTTGGCTATTTTTCTAATCTCTTTATCTAATATTTTAATTTGGCTCTTATATAATTTTTTCTTTTGCTTTGCAAAAAGCGGTGATTGGATTATTTTAATTTCTAATTACCTTCTCCAAATTTATAGGGTGTTCCTAAACCTTCCTTTAACTGTTGCCTTCCAAGTATAATATCTTTAATCAATAAATAAGATAAATCCGGGTTATCTTCTGCAATCTTACCAATGAATGCCCAATATTCTATTTGTCCAGCCATAGATCTGCGGGATACTTTTGCGGAAATCTTTGCTGCATCTGCCATTTCTTTTGATATTTTTATAGCTGTACTCATAATATTGCATCTCCTTATAAATTATAGTTTGCATAATAATATATTTTACAATGTTTTACGACTTTATATAGCTACAAGGTTAAGTTAGCATCTAAAATTTTGTGAAAAAAAATTAATAATAATTATAAAAAAAGCAGATATTATAAATAAAATCAGGTAGGGGTGCCTTCCGAAAATCTAATTAATGTAAGCCTTACAATATTTTCAGCCTATTTTTGGACAGGCTTTGACTAAGAAAATCTTATTTCTTTTTAAAAATCTGTATAATTGCAGTATAGATAATCATTTTGTGCGCAGTCATCAAATGAATCTGCAACTGCAAACCTCTTAGGCGGAGGCCTGTTCCTTTTAGCCTCAACTATGCCAAGCTAGTCAAATATTTTTCTTATTACCTTATAGTCCTCTATAAAGGCAATAATGCACATACTAGAGCCAGAAACTTTTAATAAGTTTTAGCCCTGGTTTTGACCCAGTAAAACCGAATTTACCTAATCGTAGACTTCATAGCTTAACTGAATTTACAGTCTCAAAATGCTACTATGTAAATGAGCTTGAAATTTATTAAATTTATAAAACTTTTTATTTAATAGTCTACGATGTATTTACATATGGAAGCACTCATGAAGATGACTTGTTGAAGACTTCTTACAAGACGATTGTATAAATTGCAATTATTCGGATTTTTAGAAGGGGAATTTTAGGCTTCTTATATAAGGTCCTGGCCCAAAACAGTCTGATATGTTTTCAGATTTACATAATTTACATTTTTGAAAGATACTTCTTTTTTGATTTTATCACTATCACCTTTCTTTTTATTAAATATCCCATCTTTTCAGCAAAATAATAATTAAATTGGGCAGAAATCAGGCAGTTATTGTATTTTATATCTGAGGAATCCAAAAGCAAATTTTTATAAATTAATTACTTTAGCTACGGTTGCTGCTTTTATGAATTTAAAAACTCCGTTTTTAAACTTTTTATCTTCTATAGAGCAATTTTCTATATAATTAAAAGAAACACCTAGTTTATACAATACTCCACTTGCTGCAAGCATTTCATATAGACTATCTCTTAATCTAGAACCATCTGGAAGAGATACTTAATAACTTGGCTCCTAAAGTAGGGCTGGAACCCCATTTCTTTTGCTATCATAGAAGCAGCCCCTTCTGTACCAAAATTGCAGTGAGGTATAAATATAACAACGATTTTCTTAATCTTGAAATAACCAACTACTAGCTTAACATATCTTTGATTTCTGACCATACCATCAGGCAAAACTTCTTCTATATCACAGTATTTTATGTTTCATTCTTTAAATTTCTTAATTATTTCTTTTTTCCATAAGACAGCATCCTCATATGAGAAAACAAACTTTCCTATTTGGCACACCCCTAGATATGCTACTTTTATTTTAGCATTTTATTTTTCCCTTTTATACGATGGTATTTCGACTTATTTTATAGACTAAAATACTAGCAAGAAACATTAAAACTTTTTGCAAGCTTTGCTATTTTTTCTATCCTTTCAAATTTAGCTCCAGGAGGTATTGTATCTGCGATATTTAAGATTAGATGGTCTCTTTCTCCTATGTCGCTAAAAAACTCTTCCAGAAATTTGTCAAATTCATAGTCATTCATAGAATTCTCTAGAACACAAATAGAAGGCAATCCTCCCCAGATTGTAATCTTATCCTCAAATACTCTTCTGTAATCCTTTATTGTAAGTTTTGTCATAGGATAGGGGCAAATTGAATCAGCAATATCTATATCCGAGTTTAAATACTCTGAAGTAAGACCTTCGTTTTCTCCATCTGCATGGGTTATAAAAAACTTTCCAGTTCTATGTGCAATATTAGCACACTTTTTAAGATAAGGTGTAATATACTTCTTAAAAAAAGTAGGCCAAGTTAGAAAGGCATCATAGTTTGCACCTAAGAATACTGCATCTGCCTCACTACAAGCCGAAACAAGGATAATCTTCTCAAATAAAATTTCTACTTTTTCAGCAAGACTTTCAAGTTCTTTTGGATTATCACTTAGCATATAAACAAACTTCTCAAAAGGTACCAGCTCTTTCATTATGTGGTGCATTGGTGAACCCGATAGCATGCTGAATGAAACACTTATTCCCTCATCTCCTATAGACCTTTTAAAATTCGAAAAAGAGTTATAGTTTTCTTCTATTTCAATATTTTCAAATATATAACCTATAGCTCTTAGGTCATCAATACTTTTAATAGCATGTTCAATAGTATGACCTAGTGATAGTCCATCCATTCTCATTTTGTCATTATATAATGTTTTTGTAGTAATAATCCCAAATGGGGTACAAAAATTAGTTGTTGTTATGCCATCTTTGTTCGTTTTGAACTTGTAATCAAGATTATTAATATTAACCTTATAAGGATTGTACCTTAAATCGTATATTCCTATTCCTAAAAGTCCAATACTCTTTTCGCATCTAAAATCTCTAAAATTGGGAATAACAGTATAAAATCCAACATCAAGATCTTTTACTATTTCTTTAAGCGTACTATCTTTATATCTTTCTGGCAACGTACCTTTCAATTTGTTAGATTGATACCAAATATCAAGCCGTGGAACAAAAGGTAAGAAATCAACAGCTTTACCTTTAATCGTGTTAATTATTCTGTCTCGCCAATTCATAATAGTTTCCTTTCAAACCTCAATTTATATAGACGTTTTGCCATTAAAGAAGCCATTTGTGTAATTTTCATTATTTAATTCAAGCCATTTTTTATATAAAATTTCATACTTCGCTGCAACTGCTGGTTGAGTATTCTTTCAGCTGATATTAGTTTATGCTCTATAGACAATATAGCTAAAATTATTTTCCTCTAAAAAAGAAGTATTATAATCTTGTATCATAGCAGAGTCTGCTACAAATATTACTTTATCTATATCATATTTTTGTGTTTTGTTAAATAGATTTTGAAAATTAATTAATTCCTTGGGAAAATGGTTCAAAATTAAACATCTCGGAGTAGCCAAGTTTAAATAAGTTTATAACTTTGCAATTATGGGAATATCTGTTTTTCTTTTACGTCTATACAATATTTTTATTAATAATATTGCTTGACATATATCCATAACGGATAAAATATTACTTTTATGAAAAATAAATATACAGTATTAATTACAACATCTGTATTTTACATCCTTTTTGTAATTGGTGCAGATAAAAAGCATGGTTATGAAATCATGAAATGTGTAAAGGAAATATCAAATGGAAAAATTTCAATGAGTCCTGGAACATTGTATGGCTCTATTAAGAGAATGCTATATGATGGATTGATTAAAGAAGCAGGAGAAGAAATAGACCCAACAATAAATGAAAGAAGGCGTTACTACTGTTTAACTGACTTTGGTAAAAGTTGTTTATCATCAGAACTGCAGCGGTATTTAGAAATACTGGATTATGCTAAGAAACAAAAATTAATTACACAAGTTGACCCTAATTTATCAATTTAAGAATTTATAAAAAACAAATAAAAAAATCTGTTTTTAAAAGTGAGCATATTTACTTATTTTTGTTAAATTTTTATCCAAAGGATTTTAAGGTTGATTATAAAGAATTACTTATGCAAATATTCAAGGATATGCTCAGAGATGCATATAAATTAAATAAGATAAAGGGGTTCTTGAATGTCTGGCTTACTTTTATTAAAGATTTACTTGTGAGTGTTATAAATGAACATTTATCATTAGGGAGTATAAATATGAAAAAATTTTGGAAAAGTTTTGATATTATTTTTCCTTCTCTTCTAGCATTTGCCTGGGCTTTGGGAGTGGGACGTTTTTATTTGCCAATTATAAAATCTTTTTTTAGTAATAAGCTTTCCTTTTAGCATTCTTTATTTTTTGCTGGAATCAAAGTAAAGTATATGGCAGGTTAATTTTTTAGGAACATAGGTAATAAATGATGAAATTGCACAGGCAATATTGTTTTACCCTATGATTATTGTTAAGGCTGTTTTATACACTTTTTTATTTGTTTTAATTAAAAGGAACATCAAGCAGAGAAACCCCAACCTATTAAATAATAAAAATATAGATCATTTATTTTTCTGCTATTTTAAATTGATAAATTTAGCTACGTTTATATAATACTAAAGAATGGATTTTAAATAGTGTAAAATTCTTTTAATTTGATTATCTCTTTTAATAGATGATTCGAAATTTCATTCGAAATTTCAAATCTTGGGTCAGCCATTCTGGTATGTATGTCATTTAGAGCTTGCTTATTACTGATTAGAAATCAAAATAATATATAGTTTTTTTCCTATTGACAGCAGACTTAAATGTAATACAATATGTATTACGGAGGTAACAATATGATAACTGTAAGATTAAGCAAGGAAATATTAAATAAGATTAATACTTTAATTAAGATTGAAAAAACAACAAAATCCGAAATTATCAAAAAGGCAATTATTGAATACTATGATATACACTCAAAAGACTTAATGCCATTTAAACTTGGTGAAGATCTTTTTGGAAGATATGGCAGTAACAACTCTTTATCCAGTAATTATAAAATAAAGCTGAAGGAAAAACTTCATGAAAAACACTCTCATTGATGCAGGGCCACTTATAGCTTTATTTAATAAAAATGATAAATATCATGAGAAAATAAAAGAGTTCATTAAAAACTATACCGGATTACTTACAACCAGCTGGCCAGTTATAACAGAAGTATGCCACATGCTCGATTTTAATACAGGCGCACAAATAGATTTTTTAAAATGGATACAACTTGGCGGATTAAAAGTTGAAGATATAAAAACAGAAGAAATAGATAAAATAATTAAGCTTTCTGAGAAGTACTCTGATATACCAATGGATTTAGCAGATGCAACACTTGTTGTCATATCTGAAAGATTAGGGATAAAAGAAATAATAACAATTGATTCAGATTATTGTATTTATAGAACAACTGAAAGAGAAATGCTTATAAATATATTCAACCATAAAAAGTAAAATCTTTTATGAAATATTCAATTATAGTATAAAAATAATCTTATCTGAGGTTGCAATTGCAGTTAGAACTTCGTTCGCTATGACAAAGGGCAAATGCGCATTATCGCATTTATAGAAAACTATAAGGTAATAAAAAGATTCTTGACTGGCTGGGTATAATGAGTTTAAAAGGGACAGACCTTTACCAAAAAAATTGCAAGCTACAGATTTGTTTGAAGACTTCTTACAAGACGATTGTATAAATTGCAATTATTCGGATTTTTAGAAGGGGAATTTTAGGCTTCTTATATAAGGTCCTGGCCCAAAACAATCTGGTATGCTTTCAGATTTACATAAATTACATTTTCGAATGATACTTCTTGTTTGATTTTATCACTATCACCTTTCTTTTTATTAAATATCCCATCTTTTCAGCAAAATAATAATTAAATTGGGCAGAAATCAGGCAGTTATTGTATTTTATATCTGAGGAATCCAAAAG
>CAYLWJ010000162.1:0-2554 GCA_964387355.1 uncultured Actinomycetota bacterium
CCACAGGATATAACTTGCTTTTTTAAACAGTTAGGCTTGGGTATTCAAAAAGTTATAGATTTTCCAACAAATGTAAATTATGGTGGTGAAATATATATTGATAAAGGTCTAATTATATTTTAATGGATTGGACCCAAAAGATTACCAATAAATTAAAAGGCAGATTAAGAGGACAGAACAGAACAAGTATTGATGCTTACCTGATTGCTGAAATTGATGGAAAAATAACTCAGCTATTAGTAGAATGGAAATTTACAGAAACTTATAATTCTGAATCATATACATATAAATTTGAAGGAACCAAAGGTATAGAAAGACTTAGGAGATATTTATCTGTACTTTCCAAGTTAAAAAATAGCAGTTTTCCCCCGACTTCCACATTTTCAATCTAAATTATACCATAATAAAGCTAACTTAAGCACAAAAATATTGCTAGAAGGCTAAAAAGCCAATGTAATGCCTAATTAAAAAATAATACTTTACAAATATAATATGTTAAACTTTAGCTATTTTTGTAAGAGTAAAAGAAACACCAAATAGTCCAAGAAAATCAGTTTAAGATAGTCCAATCATACAGGATTGGAAATAAGGTAAGACAAAAAATAGTCAGATATGTTGGTATTGCACATGATGATGAAGAGCTAGAGAAATTAAAGCTACTTGCCCAATCAATAAAAATAAAATTAGAAGCAGGAGCTTAAGGAGATGCTAATGTCTTTTTAAGAGTTAGCAAGAATTAATCTAACAGCAAAAGAGAATAAATACACAGAAGATGACTACAAGGTAAATATAAAAGATCTAGAAGAAGAGGCAAGAGTTATATTGCCAATACATGATATATACGGCTCTCTATTTTATGAATTAGGATACCAAAAAGTATTTGCTAATCCTAAAAGAAATATCTCATCAGTAGAAATATTTAAAGATATAGTTCTTGCAAGAATTTTAAAATCCAGCTTCTAAGATGGCCTCTGCTTTTATGCTTGAAGAAGATTTTAAAATAAGTATACCACTTGATAGAGTATACAGAATGATGGATAAGTTAGATGCAAAAGCAATAGAAAAACTTCAAGATATAACATACAAAAATGTAAGCTTCTTTATTTGGTGGAAAAATAAATGTAGTTTTTTTTGATGCAACAACTATTTACTTTGAATCATTTAGCCAAGATAGCTTAAAAAGATGTGGTTACAGCAAGGATAAAAAATTTGGTCAGCCTTAAGGTTCTATTTTCTCTACTTGTAACAACTGATGGAATACCTATAGGATATAAGGTATTTGCTGGCAATATATATGAAGGACATACCCTAATTCCAGTATTAAACAAAATAAAACAAAAATATGAAATAGATAAAGTAATATTTGTAGCAAGACTTAAGCTATGATACAAGATTATAACACTTCTTTTTTAGAGGAAAATAATTTTAGCTATATTATAGGGGCAAGACTTAAAAGCTTACCGAAAGATATAAAAGAAAAAATATTAGATAGGAAAAACTATACTGAGATAGAAGAAGGATATAGTATAGCAAGCTTTACTTTAAATGAGAAAAGACTTGTTGTAAGTTATAGCGAAAAAAGAGCTAAAAAAGATAGCTATGACAGAGAACAAGCTATTATAAGCATACAAAAAAAACTTTCTAAAACTAAAAACCCAAAAGAATACATGTCAAGCTATGGATATAAAAAGTATATAAAGCTAAATACAAATACAGAGGTAGAAATTGATATAGATAAGATAAAAAAAGATAGCATGTGGGATGGTCTTCTTGGAGTAATTACAAATGATAAAGATTTAAGCCCACAAGAGCTACTTGGCCATTACCATAACCTATATAATGTAGAGGCAGCATTTAGAGTTACAAAGCATGATCTGGCTTTAAGAGAAGTATTTCACTTTAAGCCACAAAGAGTTGAAGCTCATATTGCAATATGTTTTTGTGCATACGCACTTGTAAAGCATTTAGAATACAGAATAAGACTACTATACAAGAAGATGTCACCTTAAAAGAATAAGACAAACTTTAGTTAAAGTACAAACCTTAAATACTTTTTGATAAGAAAAAAAGAATAAGATACGCTCTACCTTCAAGGCTATCAGCAGATGCAAGAAAGATATATGAAGTATTAAAAATTAAAAAAACTATTACCTCCTACATAATAAAAAAATTGTAGTGCCCATGAAAAGCTAAATTTAATCTTAATTTTTGTAAAAAGTGCGGAAGTCGTGAGGGAACTATTGTTTAATGCTCTTAAAACTGTTGATTTTGAAACTCCAGCTAATTCGGCTATTTCTTTTATATTCATGTTTTTTTACCTTTAGTACTGGAAAAAATTAATAAAGATTTTTTAAAAACCCTTATAAAAGGATTTAGCTCCTTGATATGGGATCTTTAGTTTTTTTATAATAGCACTAATAGCATTCTATAATTTTTAGGTAACATGTTAGAAAATTTGCTGTTTAAACTATTAGTGAAATCTAAATAAATTTTCTAAATTATTGGCGAAAAAATATTGACATGGAAATAATTATATACTATATTATTACTAAAT
>CAYLWJ010000163.1:0-1930 GCA_964387355.1 uncultured Actinomycetota bacterium
ACTTTATTTATGTAATACCAATTCCCTCTAATGAAATAGATTAGATTAAAGCTTTAGTCAGAAGTTATGAAAATTTTTTATTGATAAATTTTAATATTATTTGTTCAGTTTTTAGTAGAAAATTGGTATATCAAATTTATATTCCCTATTTCCCGAGAAACATTTTAGAAAATTCACTTATTAACTATTTTAGTATTAGAAGTGAAAAATTTTTAAAGAGATTTTTCTACAATTATTCAGATAATAATAGAACTCCTTTGTAGTTAAAATGGAAATTGGAGAGTAGAGAATGAAGCAAAAAATTTTAATAATTGATGATGATGAACTACTAACTTCATCACTTAAGAGAGCCTTTACTCAAAGAAATTATGAAGTTGATATTGCATCAAATGGAAAAGCTGGTTTAGAAAAAGTTGAAAAAGGAAATCCCGATATGGTTCTACTTGACATTTTTCTTGGTGATATAAATGGAATGGAAATATTAAAGAAAATTTTACTTTTGAATCCCGATTTACCAGTCGTGATGATTACAGGTTTTGCTGATGTCCAAACAGCAGTCAATGCGATTAAAATGGGAGCGGTTGATTTTATACTTAAACCAATAAATATTGAACAACTTGAACTTATTATCAAAAAAACTCTAAAGCAGGTTGCACTTCAAAAAGAAGTCATAAGATTAAAATTAATGACTAAAGAAAGTGAAATTAAAAGAGAAATGTTTGGTAATAGTCGGTCAATTAAATCTACTTTAGATGCTGTTGAAAAGATAGCAATGAGTGAAGGAACGACAATTTTAATTGAAGGGGAGAGTGGGGTAGGTAAAGAAATAATTGCTCGCTACATACATAGCATTTCGAGGAGGAGAGATAAGCCATTTGTTGCAATTAATTGTGGAGCTATTCCAAAAGAACTGGCAGAAAGTGAATTGTTTGGAAGTGAAAAAGGTGCTTATACAGGAGCAGGTGAAAAAACGCGTATTGGAAAATTTGAATTGGCTGATGGAGGCACAATCTTACTTGATGAAATTGGCGAATTGAGTCCAGAAATTCAAGTAAAACTTCTAAGGGTACTTCAAGAAAAAAAGTTTTTTAGACTTGGTGGAACAAAGGAAATAAGCGTTGATGTTAGAATAATTGCTTCAACAAACAAAGATTTACTCCAGGCTGTAAGGGAGAAAACTTTTAGAGAGGACCTTTTTTACAGATTGAATGTTGCAACTATTTTTATCCCTCCATTAAGAGAAAGAAAAGAAGACATTCCGCTACTCGCAATGATGTTTATTGATGAATTTAATAAAACATTCAATAAGCAAATAAAGAAAATATCCTCTGATGCGATGGATAAGATGATAAGTTATTCTTGGCCAGGAAATGTCCGTGAACTTAGAAATACAATTGAAAGAGCTGTACTCTTAATAAATGGCGATGAACTTAAATTAGAACATTTGAACTTTTTTGAGAAAGATAAAACATTAAAATATTTACTAGATGATGAATATGTTTTGAAAATTCCCAAACAAGGAATCTCAATGGACGAAGTTGTTCGTGATTTAATAATTAAAACACTGGAAATAACTAAAGGTAATCAAATTCAGGCAGCTAAATTTTTAGGTATATCGAGGTCAAAGCTCCGTTATAGAATGGAACAACTTAAAATTGAGGTTAAAAAACATATAAAATAAAGATTGCAAATAGCTTAATTAAAAAAATTCATTATATAGTTTCACATTCCAAAAAATTCTAATATTAAAACCAACCTGTATTCTTTATACCTTATCACTTGTCTTAAAGAATTTTGATAAAATATTTCGAATGCAATTTTAATCACCAAAAAATTACTCTAATATTTTTTTTACTTCCAACCTAATTAAATATCTCAACAATATTCTACATATGGCTAAAATTAACCACCTTTTTGTCATGTGTTAATG
>CAYLWJ010000164.1:0-3508 GCA_964387355.1 uncultured Actinomycetota bacterium
ATATAGTATTATATACATCCAAGAAACATTTTAAAAAAATTTTAGATTAACATAAACATATATAATAGCAATAAAAGTATATATATAAATTGCAGAACATATAAGTTGCAGAATAGAAAATGAAACAAATTAAGTTAGGAAATAACATAAGAAAATTAAGATTTGAACACAACGAGCTGTCTCAGCAAGAACTAGCAAACGCAGTTGGGGTTACAAGACTAACTATTCACTCAATAGAAACAGGTAAGTTTAACCCTTCAGTGTCTCTTGCTTTAAAAATAGCTAAATTTTTTAACAAACCTGTTGAGGAGGTTTTTTATCTTTACAAAGAGTAATGCAAAAGAACTTAAATTTGGAATAAAATTTACAGGGCATATTAATATTTAAAAACTTTAATAAATTTTATAAAATAAATAAAATACAACTCAAATTATGACAAATTTTATATAAGGCAAATTTTATTTAGGACTAATTTTATATAAGTCAAATTTTATCTAGTAAAAAATTTATGTAAGGCAATTTTATGGTTAATTTTATTCCTAACAGAGATTTAGCATTAAAAATTCTAAAACAGTATACCCAAAATAATAGCTTAATCCGGCATGCTTTAACTATGGAAGCCGTTATGAGATATTTCGCAGAGCTACTTTACCAAAAAGAAATATCTAATGGAAAAATAGTTCCAAATAAAGAAAATACTTCAAAGGAAAAAGAAACATCAAATTTGGAAGATGCTGAGGAAAGCACAAAAAAAGCAGAAATAGAAAAATGGGCAATTATAGGACTTTTACATGATATTGATTATGAAAAGTATCCAGATAAGCACTGCCTAATGGTAAGAGAAATTCTTTCTAGCTATGGTTTTCCTGAAGAATATTTAAGAGCTATTGAAAGCCACGGGTATAAAATTGTAACAAATGTAGAACCCATAAAAACAATGGAAAAAATACTCTATGCCACTGATGAGCTAACTGGGCTTATTTCTGCAACTGTTTTTTTAAGGCCTAGTAAAAGTATAATGGATCTAGAGGTAAGTTCTGTTAAGAAAAAGTGGAAACAAAAAAGCTTTGCAGCAGGCGTTAATAGAGAAATTATAGAAGATGGCGCAAAAATGCTAGGTGTGGAACTTGATTGGTTAATTGAGCATACAATAAAGGGTATGCAAACTGTGGCAGAAGAGATTGGTTTAAAAGGTGAAAAAATTTCCAATAAAATTTGCCAAAACTTTTTTTAAACTTCCTGTAATTTCTTGGGCGCTTTATGATTTTGCAAATACTGCTTTTGCAGTGGTTATCATAACTATTATATTTCCTGTTTATTTTACAAATATAATTGCACCCGAAAGCCTATATGGCAAAAATTTTGGCGATTTAATGTGGGGAATATCACTCGGTGTGTCAATGATAATTGCTGCTTTTTTAGCACCTGTATTTGGAACTATAGCAGACCAACTGCATTTTAAAAATAAATTTTTAATTATTTTAACCTGCATAAGTATAATCTTTACAGCTCTCCTGTATTTTACAGGTTACGGTAATATTTTAGCTGCAATGATATTTTTTATAATTGCAAATATATTTTATCAGCTGTCAATGCTATTTTATAATTCATTTTTGCCTGAACTCTCAGATAAAGATAATGTTGGCAATATTTCAGGCTTTGGATTTGCACTTGGATATTTAGGCGGTTTAATAATACTTTTAATAATTTATTTTATATTTGGTAAAGAACTTACAATTGAAAATATTAAAAATTTAAAAATAATCTTTATTTTTACTGCGGCATATTTTCTTATATTTTCACTGCCATCATTTTTGTTTTTAAAAGATAAAAATTTAAATATGACAGTTACACCAGGCTTCCAAAGGCTCTCTTATACTTTTAAAAGAGTAAAAACTGACAGAAATCTTTTAACTTTTTTAATTTCATATTTTCTTTTCAGCAATGCATTTTCAATACTTGCTACATATTCTGCAATTTATGGAAAAAATACATTAAATTTATCACTAAGGGAGCTGACTTTTCTTTTTATATTAGGCCACTTTCCTGTAATAATAAGCTCTTTTTTCTTTGGCTGGCTAGTTGATAAACTTGGGTCAAAAAAAGTAATAATTTTAACCTTAATTATATGGAGCATAATTATAATTCTTATCACATTAGCTAATGTAAAAGTAATATTTTATATAGTATTTGTTTTAGCATCAGTTATAACTGGCTCAACCCTAATTGCAGCAAGAAGCTTGATGAGTTTTTTAACTCCAATTGAAAGTGAAGCCGGATATTTTAGTTTTTACTCTATTGGCGGAAAAGTTTCTTCTATTTTAGGACCCGTTCTCTTTGGATTAATCTCCTTTTTAACCAAGAGCCAAAGAATTGCTTTTTTCTGCAGTACTTTATTGTTTTTAATTAGCGGGTTAATCCTTATGATTAAAGTCAAAGTGCCTGAAAAACGAGAAGGACAAGTTTAAAATTATGGACAAATTTAAATGATTTATCTTTCTTCATCTAATTTAAATCTAAACCAAGGCACTAGCTTTGAAACTTGCCTTTTATATTTACTATAACCAGGTTTCTTAGACAAAATATAATTTTCCATCATGGGGATACTGACAAATAAAAATAGAAGAGTTACAAGAATTGGCCCAACTACTGTAAACCAAAATCTGTATAACACAGAAACCTGCATAACCCAAAGTCCCCACCAAAAAAGTACCTCCCCAAAATAGTTTGGATGACGTGAAAATCTCCACAATCCAATATCAATATGATTTTCTTTTAAATTATTATTATTATGGTTATTCCTGAACAAATCCATTTGCCTGTCGGCTATAGCCTGTATTAAAACAGCTGCAATGCAAACAAAAAAGCCAAAAAAAGTTAAAAAATTATATCGAATTGGCATATAAATTACTGCAAAAAATACAGGAACTAAAGCCAAAAAAACTAAAAAAGTTGGCATTAAATTAATGCCGATAATATTTGTTAGAAACCACAATTTAGGATTTTTTTCTCTATACATCTTATATCGCACATCCTCATGAGCCAGGCCTTTACATCTTATAGCCCAATTAATTGTTAGCCTAACTCCCCAAATAACAACAGCAGCAATAAACAAAATTTGAATAATAGAAAATGATTTTTTTAATAAAATATTATAAACAATAGTCCACCATATAAGAATTATTATCGGCGCTACACTCCAATATGGGTCATATAAACTTGAATTTTTAAATATTACACCAAAAACCCAGACAATAAGAGTTGCAATAACATCACCAATAAAAGTTGAAAGAATTATTTGCAAACCTGAATAGTTTAAAAACCAGAAAGCTAAAAAACCCGCTAAAAAAGCAAGTATATATATTAAAGTTATTATTAAAAAAGAAATTTTTCTGGAGTTAATATTTTTAATATCTACCATTAATTTTAAAGGATTTCAAATTTTTCTAAATATTAAATTATATAGGTATTTAAAAAAAAATAAATATAATAGGTATTTATATTATAT
>CAYLWJ010000165.1:0-17451 GCA_964387355.1 uncultured Actinomycetota bacterium
ACTGATATAAATAATAATAATAATAATATGGAAAAAGAGATAATAACACTTCCACAACCAAATACTGATAGTAATTTTTCACTAGAAAAAGCACTTTTTCTTAGAAGGTCAGTAAGGTCTTTTTCAGATAAAAAGATTGAGTTAGAAAAAATATCACAGCTTTTATGGGCTGCACAAGGAATAACTAAACAGGATAGCGGTTTTAGAACTGCTCCCTCCGCAGGTGCATTATATCCTCTTGAAGTTTATTTATTAAAAGAGGATGGTACTTTTCATTACAATCCTAAAAATCACGCTCTTGAAGTAATAAGCAATACTGATAAAAGACAAAATTTATATCAAGCTTGCTTATTTCAAGATGCAGTTATGGGCGCAGCAATAAATATTGTTATTGTTGGCGTTTACGAAAGAACAATAGTTAAATATGGCAAACGTGGAATAAGATATGTAGATATGGAAGCAGGACATGCCTGCCAAAATATACTGCTGCAAGCAGTTGCATTAGAGCTTGGGGCAGTTCCTATTGGTGCTTTTAATGATAATGAAGTTCAAAAAATATTAAATTTACCTGATAACTATTCCCCTTTATATGTGGTTCCCGTAGGTTATCCTTATTAATTTAATTCTTTTTAAGAATTTTAAGAATTTATATTTGTGGTGAAAATTATAATTAAATGTGGTTGAAATTATAATTAAATTATCTTAAAAATAGAAATTATAGTTAATTTTCTTCAACTGTTATAATTAAAAATTATGTAAAGAATTATTTAGTTTAGAAAAAATTGAAAATTATTTAACATTATTTAGAAATAATAAATTTTTTAAAAGTAACAATTTAAAATATTTTAATATAATACCTTATGCCTAATCTAAACGGTAAAGAAAATAAGAAAAATATTTACCCTTTTGCAGATAACCAATATTTAAGCAAATACGCTTTAAGTAACATTAATAATCAAACTACATCAGACACCGCTCAACCATATAACAACCAGTCAAAGACAGCACAAAATAAACCATTAAATAAATATTTAAACAAAAATGTATTAGTAAATAAATTAAAGAAAACAGTAAAAAAAGAAAATATTTTAAATCCGATTAAAGTTGTAATAAGCATAACATTACTTTTAATCATTATTTTAAAAAATATAAATAATATTGAAAAAATTAAAAGTGTTATTTACGACACAAACCATTTTTATCTCATAATTGCTTTTACAGTATTTATTCTAACATTATTTATTGAAACTATAAGGTGGGATATTCTTTTAAGAGCTCACAAAATATATATAAATTTTGGTTATCTTTTTGGTGCTAGACTTGTTGGTTATTTTTACAATAATGTTCTGCCATCAAATATTGGTGGTGATGTTTACAGGGTATTTGACATTTCAAAAAACAAAAAAGCTCCCCTGTATAAAAGTGCTTCTACCATTTTTATGGAAAATCTTTTTGGGCTAATAACTATTATTTTGTTTTTCGGTTCAACTTCTTTTTTCTTATATAAAATATTTAAAAATTACATTTCATTAATTACCTTTTTTTTAATAATTGCGGTTATGTTATTTTTAATGATTTCTAACCCTATGCTTTTTAAGATTGATAAATTATTTAAAAAACTAAGTAAATTTAAAAAAGCTCAAGAAATTTGGCTAAAAATTCAAAGTTTTAGTAATGCTGTTACAAGTTATAAAAACAAACTCAGATATGTTTCTTTAAGTTTTTTTATAAATATTCTTTGTCATTTTCTTTATTCTGTTATGTTTTATATAATTTCACTCTCAATTAACCTTAATTTAAGTTTTTTTTATTTTGTATTTATGGTGCCTGTGATATTTGTATTAACAGGAATACCCATTTCAATTGGAGGATTAGGGGTAAGAGAAAATGCAATTGTTTTTATGCTACTAAGTTTTGGAGTGATAAATGAAAAAGCTGTTGTTTTTTCTATAATAGTACTTCTTATCCACTTATTAGCTGCATTAATAAGTGGTGTTTTTTACTTTATAAGAAGTTTGTTTTTTAAAACCAAAACAATTTTTTAATAAAATTATCTTAAAAACATCTTATTAGAGAGAGGTCAAAAAGAAAGGTGTACAGATGCCTAAAAATATTAAAAAAGTTCCATTATCTAATGAAGCAGAAGCATTAAAAGAAATGAAAATCTTTTTTAGTAAAAATGCAGTTAAAAGGCTTGATGATGTTTTAAAATTAAAACTAAATCTGAAAACTAATTTAAATAATTCTACTTATTTAAATAATTTAAGTGGTTCAAGTAGTTCAAATAATTTAAATAATTTAAGCAGTTCGAGTGGTTTAAATAATTTAAGTATTGAAAACGATTTTTCAAACAATTTAAATAATCAATTTCAATTACCTTTAAATTACTCAATTGATGAGAATGAAAATGTAATTAAATTAAAAATTTCAGATAATTTAAATGCTAATCAAAAAGAAGATAATAATATTAAAGAATATACACTTCCTTTATATACATGTCCTGCAACTGGATATAAATTTTTTTATTTTTACCTTCCAACAAAATATATAAATAATGATTTAGAACTGCAGCCAAGACCACTTGAATTTAAAAGACTTTGGGAACTTTATAAGCATTTACTTTCCAATAGCCAACTTACTCCATCTGTATGTAGAATTTCTGGCAATAAGGTATACTTATTTGATGGACAACACAAAGCAGCAGCTCAAATATGGGCTGGACGAGATGCAATTGAATGCAAAATTTATATCAGCCCATCTGTTAAAGTATTAAAAGAAACCAACCTTATAGCACACGATAAATTAAGACAAATGCCATTTTTTACTTCTGTTTTAATAAAAAAATGGTCAAGCATCTTTTATGAAGAATGGAACCAGTACATTGAACAACCAGGAAATAAATCAGAATCAGATTTTGTAAATTTTTTAATTAGTAAGGGGAAGAAAAAAAATGATGCTATAAATATGCTGGAGAGTAACATTTATGAAACTATTTTAGAAGATAACAACAACAAAATAAAAAAATTTATTGAAGATTACAGCACTGATAATAAAAAACCTTTAACTGTTAACAGATTAAAACAATCTTTTTTTAAAAAATTTATTGCCCCTCCTCCTCTTGTTATCAGCTTAGAGGAATCAGATAATTTAAGAGAATTTGAAAGAATTAATGCAATAAAATTAATTAATATTATTGTTAAATATTCACTTGAAAACTTATGGAACCCCCAAGCTAATGATGAAAACCATAAAATATCTGAAATGATATACTTAAATGGCGCTTTTAAAGCTACCTGTTCACTCATTAAAGATGTAATTGCAGCAGTTCTTGAGCTTTATGATCAAACAGAAAGAAATGAAATTCTTTTACGCAAAATAACTGAGGACAATTGGCAGTTAATTGAAAAAAGCATAGAAGCAATTTTTTCAAATAGAATTTGGTCAGACAATTCTCAGGAAAATTTTAATAACTTAAGAGCAAGCAATGAAAACGCTGTAAGAAAATACCTTGCAAAAAAAGGATTGTCAGTAAATTGGATTTTAAATTACTCAATGAATTCAAATGAAAACTTTATTGATTAAGGATACTTATGAATGATGAATGAAGAGATTATAAAGCCTTTAATTTTAACATCAATTGCAGGGCTTTCAACAACAATTGGTAGTTTAATTGGTCTTGCATTTAAAAAGGAGAGCCCTAAATTTATGAGTGCTGTTCTAGGATTTACTGCAGGGGTTATGATTGGAGTTTCATTTTTTGAGTTACTTCCATCAAGTCTTGAAGAAATTGGTTTTATTAAGTCAAGTATATCATTTGTAATTGGATTTATTTTTATATTTTTAATTGATTATTTCATTCCACATGAATATATAGGCCAGAAAGAAAAAATAAACGAAAATACTGATAAAAAACTGCTTCGAACCGGACTTTTTGTTGCAATTGGCATTGCAATCCATAACTTTCCTGAAGGTATGGCAACTTTTTATAGTTCAATTGTAAATATAAAGGTGGGAGCTGCAATTGCTGTTGCAATAGCAATACATAATATACCTGAAGGCATAGCTGTTTCTGCTCCAGTTTTTAAAGCAACTGGAAATAGGTCTAAGGCTTTTTTATGGTCTTTTTTGTCAGGTGTTGTTGAGCCCATTGGAGCAGTGCTTACTGCGTTTATATTACTGCCTTTTCTAAATGCACAAATATTAGGCTATCTTCTTGCTGGTATTGCTGGGCTTATGGTTTTTATTTCAATTGACGAACTAATTCCGGTATCTAAATCTTACGGATACAGCCATCTTCCTATAGTAAGTTTTATTGGCGGTCTGATAATAATGATAGCCAGCCTTTTTTTACTAAAAAAATGACAAAAATTTAAAGAAATGGGTGAAAAATTTAATTTTAACAATCGGCATAAATTAAATAGTAACGAGCGAAAAAAGATTCTTCCTGCCCATAAACTTCTCTTAAAGTTTGGTTTAAAAAAAGGAGACTATATTGCAGATTTAGGAGCAGGTACTGGCTTTTTTACTTTTGCTGCTGCAAAAATAGTGGGAAGGCTTGGTTTAGTATATGCTCTTGATATTTCTGAAGATATGCTAGAAGAAATAAAAAAACAAATAATAACTTTAAAATCAAATACTTTTAGGTCAAATAAATATGCAAAAATAAATATAGTGAAAGTATTTGAAAACAATTTAGTAATTGATAATAATTCAGTAAATTTTATTTTAGCATCATTGGTTTTACATGAAGTTGATAATTTAAATAAAACATTAGAGGAGATTGAAAGAATTTTAAGAAATAATGGGAAAATAGCTATTATAGAATCGAAAGAAAAGATAGAAGCTGAAAAAATAATTCAAATTTTAAAAAAATATAACTTTAAAAATATTTCTTATTCAGATATAAATGACTTATTTTATAGTATTGAAGCTTTAAAAATTAAAGAGTAATTTTAACTTTATGGCGGAGAGGGAGGGATTTGAACCCTCGAGACAGATTTTATCCTGCCTACTCGATTTCGAGTCGAGCGCTTTCAGCCAGCTCAGCCACCTCTCCAAAATTAGTTACAGCGCTAATCGAAAAACAGTTTAGCATATTAATAATTGTGGGCAAAATTTTTTAGCTACTCTATTTGGATTAGTTGTCAAAATTATCTTATTTGTTAAAATTGCCTTAGTTTCTAAAATTGTCTAAATTACCAAAATTACCAAAAATATCTAAATTATCTATATCATTGTTATCTAAATTATGTTCTTTAATAAAATTATTTATTTCAGACAATAACTCAGAATAATTATTTAACTTTTCATCCGGTATTACTTCAAAAGTAAACCAACCTTCATAATTACCTTTATATTCACAATAACCCTCATATTCGTAATAACTTTTATATTCATAATTACTTTTAAAATTATTTTTTAATTTTCTATTTAAAATTGCCAGCATTTCTGGCCAGTTTATAAGACCTTTACCAGGAACAAGGTGCCTGTCATCAGGTGCATCCTTGTAATGTTCATCCCAATCCTCAGAATCATATAACTTATTTTTAGCATATTCCAACTTATTAGTTTTATTTAAATTATCATTTAGTTTGTCATTTTCATTAAGCTTTTCAATTTTACCCAGATTATAGACTTTGTCCAGTTTATTAGTTTTACCAAGTTTATCAATTTCACTCGGTTTAATGGCTTTATTTCTTATACTGTCACCCATGTTGTCATGAATATGCATTGTTATAATATCACCCAAATATTTTTTCAAATAATCATTAATACTGTTAGTTAAAAATGCATGGCCGCTGTCAAAGCAAATCCCAATAGTATTTTTATTTCTTAATTTCCCCGTCTTTCTTACCTCATTTACTATATACAAAAGCTCCTCTGGATTTTCTGCAACATATTTATTTGGCATGTTTTCAACAGCAATTTTAATATTTTGCGATTCAGCAAAACTTGCAATTTCAGCTAAACTTTCAATTGAAAAATTTATCTTTTTGTATTTTTCATTTGAGCCTTTACAAAAATTACCTGGATGAACAACAAGTATCTCTGCCCCTATACTGCTTAAAAGTAAAATTCTTTTTTTTATAACTTCTAAACTTTTTTGCCTAATACTTGAATCTAAACTTGAAATATCTACACCCATAAAATCAGCATGTCCTGAAAATATATTTAAATTTAATTCCTTAAGTGTTTTAATAACATAGCTATTGGCATGAACAGGAAAAACAATTTCAACATTTTTAATCAAGATTTTTGGAATTTCAGTAAAGTCAATTTGATTTACCTGTTTTACGTGTAAGTATAAAGCTGTGCTAATCGCTAATTTCATTTTTATTTATAAATTATGTAATTGATAATTTTGTATTATAAATAATAAAATTTTTTAACTCTTTTAAATAATTCTTGCAATATTCATAATGTTAAATAATTAAATTTAAAACATGGGCTTTACTTCTGATAGCTCATTAAATTTTCTAATTTGAAAATATACAAAAAAAGAGGTCAAAATTATAGAGAAAAAGCTAGATACAGGTATTGCAAACCATATACCATTAATATTAAAAAAAATCGGTAGCACAATTAGCGCTGGAATCAATAATAAAAGCTGACGTGAAAGAGTAATAATTAAGGCTGGAATTGCCTTGCCTATTGCCTGAAAAAGACTTCCACCAAGAACTTGAAATCCAATAAAAGGTAAAAAGATTATTATTATTCGTAAAGGCATAATCCCCATTTGTATCAAACTTTTATCTTTTGTAAATAGCCCAAGAACTTGCTCTGGAAATAACATCATTATAATAAAACCAGCTCCAGCAATAATAAAAGTCCAGATAAATGCTTCTTTAAATATTTTCTTAATTCTTGTGTATAGCTTTGCTCCATAATTAAAACTTACAAGTGTTGAATAGCCTTGAGTTATGCCTATTATTGGCATTTCAATAAAGTTAGTCATTCTTAACCCAATTCCCATAACAGCAACATGCATATCTGTTCCATAATAAACAAGAGACTTATTAAAAATTAAAAATATAACACTACTAAGTATCTGTAAAATAAAAGAAGGAAAACCAACTGCAATAATTTCCCTTGAAATTTTTAAATCTGGGTTGAAATGAGAAATTTTTAAAATATAACTGCTTTTTTTTGAAATAAAAAATGCCAAAACAAATAATAAGCTTATAAACTGGCTGATAATTGTTGCTATTGCAGCGCCTTTTACTCCAAGTTTTAAAATAAAAATAAAAATTGGGTCAAGTATTATGTTGCAAGCAGCACCAATAATCATTACATACATTGATGCACGAGGTTTACCTTCAGCTCTAATGATACTATTAGCAAAAATTACGAGTGAATAAGTAATAAAGCCAATAAGTATTATACTCATATAGTCATAAGCAAAAGTAAATGTTTCGCTTGAAGCTCCAAAAAAATATAAAATTTTATCAGCAAAAATGTATGCTGGAATTAAAAATATTAGGCTAAAAAATACAGTAAGCACAATTCCTGAACCTACTGATTTTAATGCCTTATTATAATCTTTTGCACCAAATGCCCGCGAAATTACTGATGATGAGCCAATCCCAGTCATTATCCCAAAAGACATCATTATAATTTGCATAGGAAGTACTATTGTAAGAGCTGAAATTGCAAGCGGTCCTACACCTTGCCCAACAAATAAGGTATCAACCATGTTGTATAATGCATTTACTAACATACCTATAATTGCAGGCATTGAAAATTTAAAAAGTAGAGATCTCAAATTCCCATTTAATATTAACTCGCGCTGTTCTTCCATAAAATTTTATCTTACCTAAAACCTAAATTAAAACCAAAAATAAATATTTATAATTTAATCTTTTTTTAATCTTTTTTTTAACTTTTTTTAACATATAACATATATATTTTTCTTATAATCTAAAGTGTGTTAAAGGTTTTTAAAATTGATATCTATGACTTTTATTCATAACTTATATCCAAAATATTAGCTAAACATTAAATTAAGTTAATTATGTATAAAAAAAATTAATATGAAAATATTAACATGGAAATAATTTTAAAAAATACATTATACATTTTATTAATTTATAATTCATCAATATTATTTATTCTTTTCATTTTTTTTATAAACTTTATTATAAACCTTAAAAAGTTCAAACAAGTTTTTTCTTATAAGATTAATTTCATTTATGAACAAACACTACCAAAAGTTTCTGTTCTTATACCAGCAAGAAACGAAGAAAAAAACATTGAGGCTTGTGTTCGCTCCTTATTAGAACAAGATTACAATAATTATGAAATTATTATACTTGATGACAATTCAACAGACGATACCCAAAAAATAGTTAAAAACATTATAGAAGAAAATAATTTAAGTCAGTCACTATTAAATGATTTTAATAATGAAAACAAAAAAATAAATTTAAAGTTAATTATCGGAAAACCTCTTTTAAATGGATGGGTTGGCAAAAATTATGCTTGCTATCAGCTTGAAAAGGCAGCATCAGGAAGTTACCTACTTTTTACTGATGCTGATACAATTCATGGACCAGAATCCATTTCAAGTGGACTGCAATGCCTTATTAGTAATAATCTTGATGCTCTCTCTGTTTATCCTGAGCTGATAATGAAATCTTTTATAGAAAAAATGGTTATTGGTTTTATGAAGTTTGGAATTTTATTATTTTTGCCATTATATGTAAGGAAAAAAATAAGCAAACTAATGTTTCATCCAGCTTTAGGTTCATATATGCTTTATAAAAGAGATGTATACAATAAAATTGGAGGACATAAACAAATTTATAATAAATGTCTTGAGGATATGAATATGGCAAAGCTAATTACAAATAATGGCTACAAGTTTGCAATATTTGATGGGATGAATATTTATAAAACTCGCATGTACAACAATTTTAAAGATTTATATAAAGGCTTTTCAAGATTTATAATTACAACCTTCAATTACAATAAAATTTTGCCACTGATTCTAAATTTAGCTATCTCAGTGTTATTATTGTTTCCATTTTTATTATTGATTTCTTACCCCTTTTTTTATTCTTTTGAATTTCAAAATTATTTTATGACAACAGAGATAATAAACCTTTTAAATAGAAATATTATATTAACTTTAATGCAGATATCATTAATTTTGCTCATTAAAACCATCTATATATCAAGGTTTGAGGGAAGTATAATAGATTTATTTCTGCACCCTATTTCTATTGCAATCATTCTTATAATGGGAATAGCGCTTTCATTTGGTGGGAAAAAAACAAGCAAGATTAGTTGGAAAGGCAGAGAATATTGCCTAAATAACTGTAATAATATAAAGGGTTAATTAAAATCAAGGTTAAATAAAATAAATGAAAGAAAAAATTATTAACAATAACTATGATTACAATTATAGTTATAATGATAATAGAAAAAATATTAAAATAACCAAGCTGGTAATGCCTAAAATAGCAAAATTAATATCATTTGTTTTTGATGGCTCAGTCTTAGCATTACCAATATTTTTGTCGATTTACTTTAATGATAGAAATAAACTTTTAGAGAATTTGCCTTCTTTGTTAATAACTATATTCTCTCTTGCAATTATTCCTTATTCATTAATAGTTTTATTGTATAAATTAAAAAAAATAAGTGACCTGCATATTCCTAAAAGAAGAGAAAGAATTTTACCTTTAATTATAATTAACGTAATAGTTATTGCAGGTTTTATCTCTTTAAATTTTGTTCCAGCAACATTATTACTTAAAACAACTTATGAAGTTTATATATTTACACTAATTATTTTAAGTTTAATAAGTATTTTCTGGAAAATAAGTTTCCATACCAGTTATGCCACATTATTTGCGGTTATTTTTATTACTATTTACGGCAAATGGGGTCTTTTTGCACTTATTCTTATACCTATTATGATATGGGCAAGAACAATATTAAAAAGACATACATTAAGCCAAGCTACCAGCGGGGTTTTAATAACATTTTCTATTTCACTTACTGTCTTTATGATAAATAATTTTCCAACTTTTAAATATCTTAATTCTTTTTTAAACAGCTTAATCTTAAGTCCAACTAAGTATTTAATTTCATTAATTTTTATTAATGAAATAAACTTTTTATTTTTAACATTTATTTTAATTATCCTTCTTATTTTATATAAACTTCAATTATCTAAAAATTATTTTTACAAAATTTAACTAATTTAGTTCATGCTGAATAATTGACTAAAATTTAAAAACTTAAAAAATTTTGTGCTTAATGGATTCAAATTTTTTACAAATTAAGGAATTATTCAGCATAAACTAATTTACTTATTAAATAATTAATAAACTTTTAAGTTTTTTTTAAGGAATTTTTAACATAAAAAAAATCTAATCTGTTAAATTCTACAATAGCAGCTGCATTTTACTGCTATTGTTTTAAGTAAAAATAAGTTAAAAAGTTTGCTGTTTAAAAAATTGCTTGTTTTAGTCTTTAATCTTAAAACAAACTTTTAGCAGTAAATTATTAATAAAATTAAAAAACTTTAAAAAGAAAGAGTAAAGGAGTAATCTACATGATGAAATTAAAAAATACTGGAACAAAAAAAGGATTGGTGCTGCTAATCTGTATAACCGCAACACTTGTTTTTACATTAGTTTCAAGCTTATTTTTAGGTTCTGGTTGCAGTCCAAAACAAGCTGAATTAAACGTATATACTGCTCTTGAAGAAGAGCACATCGAACCGTACCTGTCCTCTTTTAAAAAGCTATACCCAAATATTATTATTAACATTACAAGAGATTCAACTGGCATAATTACCGCAAAACTACTTGCTGAAAAAGACAATCCACAGGCAGACGTTATATGGGGCTTAGCAGCCACAAGTCTTTTAGTATTAGATCAGCAAGGTATGTTAGAAGGTTATAATCCAAAAGGAATTGAAAATATTTATCCTGAGTTTAAAGATTCAAAAAACAACCCAGTTCACTGGGTAGGAATAGATGCTTGGATGACTGCATTTACTGTAAACACAGTGGAAGCACAAACAAAGGGAATTCCAATTCCTCAAAGCTTTGAAGACCTTATTAAACCTGAATATAAAGGCTATGTTGTAATGCCAAATCCTGCATCTTCAGGCACTGGCTTTTTAACTGTATCAGCTATTCTGCAGCTTAAAGGAGAAAAGGAAGGATGGGAATATTTAGATAAACTTCATGAAAATATAGCACTTTATACTCACAGTGGTTCAAAGCCAGCAAAAATGGCTGGAGCTGGTGAGTATCCTGTTGGTATATCTTTTGGCTACAAGGGTCTTCTTGTTAAAGCTGATGGCGCACCTGTTGAGGTTATATTCCCAAAAGAAGGATCTGGTTGGGATCTTGAAGCAAATGCATTAATTAAAAAAGATAAAATAAAAAAAGAAGCTAAGCTCTTTCTTGACTGGGCAATTACTGATACTGTTATGAAAGAGTATAATAAAAATTATGCAATTATCTCTTCAAAAAGTGTTAAAGCAGTTGTTCCAGAAGGTTTTCCTGCTGAACCATTAAAACAGCTTATAAAAAATGATTTTGAATGGGCTGCAGCAAATAGAGAATCTATACTCAAGGAATGGACAAAAAGATACGAAGCAAAAAGTGAGAAAAAATAGTTTACTTAATCAGTTTAGCTCCTGCCAGCAATAGCTGGTAGGAGCAAGTATTTAACAAATAATTTAAAAAATAAAATATTTACACGTTCTAAATTTTAATATCTAAGAATTTTAATAAAAATTTTTTACTTAATTTACTTAATACTTAATTACAATGGAGAAGGATTTTTAATCATATAAAAATAATAAAAATTAATTAGCTAAAAATTAGCAACTTTATTAAAAGGAGCTGAAATGTCTTATCTTGAAATTAAAAAAATCTCAAAAAAGTTTGGTAGTTTCACTGCACTAAGTGATATCAATTTTGAATTAAAAGAAGGAGAATTTCTTTGCTTACTTGGCCCAAGCGGTTGCGGCAAAACCACACTGCTAAGAATTATAGCAGGTCTCGAAGAACCAGACAGCGGAAGTGTTATCTTAAATGGCAAAGATATAACTTACCTTCACCCATCTTTAAGAAATTTTGGAATAGTATTTCAATCTTACGCCCTATTTCCAAACATGAATGTATACGAAAATATTTCTTTTGGACTAAAGAATAAAAAGTTTGCAAAAGCTTATGTAAAAAATCGTGTAGAAGAGTTAATTTCTCTTGTTAAGTTGAACCATGTAAAATTTAAATATCCATTTCAAATTTCAGGAGGAGAACAACAAAGAGTTGCTCTTGCAAGGGCATTAGCATTAAATCCAAACTTTTTACTTTTAGATGAACCCCTTTCAGCTTTAGATGCAAAGGTTAGAAATAAACTTAGAGAAGAGATAAAGGAGACACAAAAAAAATTAAGAATCACTACAATTATGGTTACTCACGATCAGGAAGAAGCTTTAACAATGGCTGACAGAGTCGTAGTTATGAATAAAGGAAGGATTATGCAAATAGATACTCCTCTTTCAGTATATGAAATGCCTGCAGATCCCTTTGTAGCAGATTTTATTGGAGAAATAAACTTTATAAAGGAAAACTCTCACATAATTGCTATTAGGCCAGAAAACATTAGGTTTGGTCAAGAAAAAGGCTTAGAAGCAGAGTTAATAAATAGAGAATTTAGAGGAGCTTTTTACAGATTGACTTTTTTACTTAAAAACAATAATCAATTTATAAAAGTTGATGTCCCATCAAATAAAAAGATTGATTTTGAAAATCAATTAAAAAAATTTTACATAGAATTGCCATCGGAAAAAACAATTAGTTATATGCAGCATGAAAAAGACTCTCTAGATAATTCATATTATTCTTAATATTATTTTTAATAATACTTTTAATAGTATTATTAATAAAATACTTAATATAATGCTAAATTATACCTTAATAGTTTATAGAATTTTAAATATTAAATTTCTGATGTCTCATACTTATACTGATGTATGGCATTTTTGTCATTTAAATAAAATTTATCAGGTAAAATAATAGGTAAAATATTAAAATGCAATTATTAAAATTAAATAGAAAAAAACTTGTTACAGAAAGTTTTTTTCAAAAATTATTAATAATTATTTTCTTTATTTTTTTAGTTATAGCAATTTTAATACCTCTTTTAAGTTTATTCATAAAATCACTTTATGATGTTTCTGGCAGTTTTATAGGTTTTAGAAATTTTAAAGATTATTTTTCAAACCCAACACTCTCCAGCAGTGTCAAAAATACATTTTTCATTTCTTCTGTAACTACTGGAATATCTCTTATACTTGCCCTTATTTATGCTTATGCACTTGCTAGAATCAAAATAATATGGAAAACATTTTTTAAATATATAGCCGTTTTGCCATTATTTGCACCAACAATGCTTCAGGGTATATCACTTGTATATCTTTTTGGTAATAAAGGGCTTTTTACTACATTAGGAATTAATATAAATCTTTATGGTCCAGTTGGAATAATAATTTCTGAAGTACTTTATACATTTCCGCAAGCATATCTAATAATTCTTGTTGCTTTAGAATTGACAGATTATAGATTATACGAAGCAGCCCAAGCTCTAGGTGCAAGCAAGGTAACACAGTTTTTTAAAATAACCTTGCCTAGCATAAAATATGGGCTTATAAGCGCATTATTTGTTTGTTTTACATTAAGTTTTACTGATTTTGGTGCACCAAAGGTTGTTGGAGGTGATTATAATGTCCTTGCAACTGATGTATATAAACAAATAATTGGACAACAGAATTTTTCTATAGGTGCAGTTGTCGGAATAATTTTGTTAGCGCCTGCAATAGTTAATTTTATAGTTGATAGAATTGCTACAAGAAAACAAGCCTCTTCTTTATCATCAAAAATAATTCCATATCAGTTTAAAAAAAGCAAACTCGATGTATTGTTTTTCATTTATTGCATAATAATAAGTATAATAATATTAATTTTTTTTATTATTGCAATTTTTGCTTCTTTAGTAAAAATCTGGCCATATAATTTAAATCTAACATTTGCGCATTATTATTTCAAAAATGTTTCTAGCTCAGGAATAAAGCCATACATAAACAGCATATATATATCTTTTTTGAGCGCAATAATAGGCACAATATTGATATTTATCAGCGCTTATATTATAGAAAAATCAAAATCTTTAAAAATTATTAGGCAAATTACTTATTTCTTTTCAATAATTCCTTTAGCCTTGCCAGGACTTTTAATTGGAATTTCATATATATTATTTTTTAATAAAAGAAGCTTTAATATTTTTAATTTAGATATTCCTAATATATTGAATTTTATTTATGGAACTGTAATAATTTTAGTTCTCGCTAATATAATACACTTTTATTCAGTCCCTTTTATTACTGCAACCACTGCCCTAAAAAAAATCGATAGGGATTTTGAACAAATTTCACATTCAATGTCTGTTCCGATTTATAAAACTTTTTTTAAAATTACATTTCCACTTTCCATAACTGCAATCATGGAAAATTTCATGTACATTTTTGTAAACAGTATGACAACTGTATCTGCTGTAATTTTTTTATACACTTCAAAAACAAAACTAGCCTCCATAGCAGTGATTCATATGGAGGAAGGTGGCTCAATTGCTTCAGCAGCAGCAATGGCTGTTTTAATAGTTTTAACAAACATTATATTTAGATTAATTTATGAAATAATTTCAAAAAAGATTAGGAGGGTAACTGATGCTTGGCAAAGAAGATAATAATTATCTAAAAATAAATGCAATAATTTTTGATTGGAGTGGTACCACTGTTGATTACGGTTGTATGGCTCCTGCAATAACATTTAAAAATATTTTTAGTCAAAATGGAATTGAAGTAGATATGTCTCTAATTAGAAGTTTTATGGGACTACCAAAAAAAGAGCACATTAGAAAGCTTCTTGAAAATGAACTTATCTCTAATCAGTGGCTAGAAAAATATGGCAAAAAACCAGATTCAATTCTGTTGGATAAACTTTACAATGATTTTACGCCGCAACTTTTTAAAATTCTTGGCAATTATTCTAAACCAATAAACGGTGTTACAGAGACAGTAAAAGAATTAAAACATAATGGATTAAAAATTGGTTCCACTACTGGCTATACAAAAGAAATGATGCAAATTGTTTTAGCGGAGTCAAGAAAATATTCATATGAGCCTGATTGTATTGTTACTCCTGAAGAAGCTGGGGCCGGAAGGCCAATGCCATTTATGTGCTATTTAAACCTAATTAAGCTAAAAGTTTATCCTGCTATAACAGCAGTTAAAGTGGGTGATACTATAAGTGATATAAAAGAAGGATTAAATGCCGGCATGTGGAGTATTGGAGTTATTAAAGGAAGCAATGAATTAGGATTAAGCCAAGATGAAATAGATTCTTACGATAAAAAAGAACTTAGTAAAATGATTAAAAAAGTTAGAGACAAATTTTATTCTAACGGTGCTCATTTTGTTTTAGATAAAATAACAGACATTTTTGATATTATAAAAATAATTAATAAAAAGCTATATAAAATGAGGAGGCTTTAATAAAATGGAAAACAAGCAAGGTTTAATTAATAAAGAGTTGATTAATCAGAAGTTGACTTCAAATTTACTAAGCGATATAGATATTTATTCTTTAATCCCTGACAATCCTTATTTACTGCTTACTCCTGGACCTTTATCAACTTCAAAAAGTGTAAGAGCAGCAATGCTATTTGATCTTTGCACTTGGGACAGTGACTACAAAGAATTAACCCAAAAAATAAGAAAAAAACTAATAAATTTTGCAACAAAAAACACCGAAAAATACACAGCAGTTCTTATGCAAGGAAGCGGCACTTTTTGTGTTGAAGCAGTTTTAGGAAGTGTGATTTCAAAAAATTCTAAACTTTTAATTCTTTCAAATGGTGAATATGGAAAAAGAATTGAGCAAATAAGTAAAAGATTAAATTTAAATTATTTATTTTATAGTACTCCAGAAAATCAAATAATTGATATTAATTCAGTTGAAAATATTATCTTAGAAAATGAAGATATAACACATGTTGCATTTGTGCATTGTGAAACTACCACAGGGATATTAAATCCACTAGAAAAGATATCCAAAACAATTAAAAAATATAATAAAAAAATTATCTTAGATGCAATGAGCAGTTTTGGTGGTATTGAGTTTGATATTGATTTACACGGTATAGATTTTATGATTAGCAGTGCCAACAAATGCATAGAGGGAGTACCTGGTTTTGCTTTTGTAATTGCTAACAAAGATGAGCTGGAAAAGACTTGTGGTGTTGCACCTTCTCTATCTTTAGATATTTATGACCAATGGAAAGAAATGGAAAAAGACGGCAAATGGAGGTTTACATCACCTACGCATTCTGTAAGAGCATTTTATCAAGCTTTATTAGAGCTCGAGCAAGAAGGTGGTATAAAAGCAAGAAACAAGAGATATAAAAATAATCAGCGTCACTTAGTTGAAGGCATGGAAGAATTAGGCTTTAAATGCTTAATAGCACCTGAGTTTCAATCACCAATAATAACTTCTTTTTTGTATCCAGAAAGTATAATTTTTAATTTTGATAAATTTTATCTAGATTTAAAAAGAAATGGCTTTGTGATATATCCTGGGAAAATATCAACACATGATACATTTAGAATAGGCAATATTGGGAAAATATATAAAGATGACATTGACAGGCTGTTAAATACTATAAGAGTTATTAAATTTTGGTAAAGTAAATAATATTATACAAGCTATTTATCTTTAATTAAAAATACAATTAATGCAGCTTTATTAATGCATTTAATACAACATTATTTTAGAATCAAGGGGAATTTCGACAAAAACACTTCCTGCTGCGTAAGGTGCTACCTCATAGGGATCAAAGATAATTATTAAAGCATTGTCAGTAATTAAAAAATTTTCAAAATTTTCCTCTTTTGGGGCAGTACCTTCCGAAATCCACTGGGTGTCAGGCTCAAAACCCATATTAATGCTTTGTTTTTTAACATCTTCAAAGCAGTAATTTGATAAAAAGTTTAAATAATCATAACCAGGCTTAAAAATATCTTTAATATTTACTTTGCTCATTTCTTCAAGATTATAGTTTAAAGCCTTTGTATAGGTATTACCGTGTGCACCACCGGTAAAGGTATAAAAAGTAATTGGAATACTTATATACTTGTTTGAAACACTAACTAAGCAATTATAATCAACCTTAAGTTCATTTTTAAAAACAGGCATGTCTGAAAAAGTTTCTTGATTTTCCTCTTTGAAGCCTTTAACATCTGTAATAAAGCTCTCTACCTCTGATTTTACGAGTTTTTTTATCTCTTCATTAATAGATGATGTAGAAATTTCTAAATTTTTAAAAGTATCTATAATTTCAGGCAAATTTTTAAGTATCTTATAATTG